>JABGOT010000093.1 GCA_018648985.1 Candidatus Ruthturnera sp. | reverse complement strand
CTTGCACCAGATGAGTTTCAAGCTAAGATTTACTCGGATCAAATCGAGCCAAATCTTAATGACGGCGCAACACTGGCTTTTGCACACGGTTTAAATATTCATTTTGACATGATCACACCAAGAGCTGATCTTAACGTTATTATGATCGCCCCTAAGGCGCCAGGTCATACAGTGCGTTCAGAGTTTGAAAAAGGCGGTGGTATTCCTGACTTAATCGCTGTACAACAAGATGTATCTGGTACAGCAAAAGACATCGCATTGTCTTACGCATCAGCAATTGGTGGTGGTCGTACAGGCATCTTAGAGACTTCATTTAAAGAAGAAACAGAAACTGATTTATTTGGTGAACAAGTCGTTTTATGTGGCGGTACAACGGCATTGGTCCAAGCGGGTTTTGAAACTTTGGTAGAAGGTGGTTATGAGCCAGAGATGGCTTACTTCGAATGTCTACACGAGTTAAAGCTGATTGTTGATTTAATGTATGAAGGCGGTATTGCTAACATGCGTTATTCAATTTCAAATACGGCAGAATATGGCGATGTAACACGTGGACCACGTATCATTACTGCTGATACTAAAGCTGAAATGAAGAAAATTTTAACGGAAATTCAAGACGGTACATTTGCGAAAGAGTTTGTTGCTAATGTAGGTGAGCTTCCAGCACGTCGTGATGTTCAAAGAGAGCACCAGATTGAAACAGTTGGTGAGTCATTACGTTCTATGATGCCTTGGATTGCAAAAAACAAGCTGGTAGACACATCAAAGAACTGATTATTAACCAGTAAATAATGATTAAATCATGCCCAGCAATGCTGGGCATGTTAATATGTGAGCTATGACAAATAAAGCAAGAAGGGGAGTTTACTTATTACCAAATGTATTAACAACATTTGGTTTGTTTTCTGGTTTTTTTGCCGTTATTTTAGCAACCAAAGGACAATATGCTGATGCATCAGTCGCTATTTTTGTGGCTATGCTATTTGATGGGCTCGATGGTCGTGTTGCACGCCTTACCAACACTCAAAGTTCATTTGGTGAGCAGTACGATTCGATGGCAGATATGCTTTCGTTTTGTGTGGCACCAGCCTTATTGGTGTATTTTTGGCAATTCTCAGATTTAGGAAAAATTGGCTGGCTGGGTGCATTTATTTATACTGCTGCCGGCGCACTACGTTTAGCTCGATTTAACACCCAGATTGGTATTCAGGATAAGCGTTATTTTCAAGGCTTGCCTTCGCCAGCAGCGGCCGCATTGATTGCGGGCATGGTTTGGACTAAGCAAAGTATTGGTGTGACTGATTACGACCAATATCTAACATTGATAAGTTGGGTTGTCTTAGTAGGTGCTGGTGTGTTAATGGTAAGTAATGTCCGTTACTATAGCTTTAAGGAAATTAATTTAAAAGGTAGATCGTCGTTTAAACTGTTGTTAATTGCAACATTAATTATTATTGTGACCACGTTGTGGCCGAGTGCGATTTTATTTGTATTTTTCTTAACTTATGCATTATCAGGGTTAATCCTAACTGCAATTGAAGTTAGAAAAAAACGTCAATTAAAAAAACGAGCAAAGAACGCTTAATATTGCTTTATAATGCGCATTATGAGTCATCAAGTTACCATTTCTCAATTTAAACAAAGCCTCTTGTCTTTGTTGCGATTATTACCGTAAGGTAATCTATCATCTCGACTGGCTGAAAGGCCAGCACATCTAAAAAACATAAGCAACAAAACAGATACAGGAGAGACAACAATGTCCGACAAACTAATTATTTTTGATACAACCCTTCGCGATGGTGAACAGTCACCAGGTGCATCAATGACTAAAGATGAAAAGGTACGTATTGCCAAGGTATTGGAAAAGATGCGTGTCGATGTGATTGAGGCAGGTTTTGCTATTGCATCAGTAGGTGATTTTGAGGCAGTTCAAGCGGTGGCTAACGCCGTACAAGATTCCACCATTTGCTCCCTTGCTAGAGCACTAGATAAAGATATTGATCGCGCAGGTGAAGCATTAAAAGGCGCTAATTCAGCTCGTATTCATACGTTTATTGCTACCAGCGATATTCACATGAAAATGAAGCTGAATATGACGCCAGATCAAGTTGTAGAACAAGCAGTTCGCGCAGTTAAACGTGCTAGACAATATACTGACAATGTAGAGTTTTCACCTGAGGATGCCGGTAGATCAGATGAGGATTTCCTTTGTCGTGTTATCGAAGCAACAATTGATGCCGGCGCAACTACGATTAACATTCCTGATACAGTTGGTTA
>JABGOT010000018.1 GCA_018648985.1 Candidatus Ruthturnera sp. | reverse complement strand
GATTTTGGGTAATAGCGCTGCGTGTCTGCTTGAAGTCTAACACCGCTAATTCTTCTATTTTTACAAACCTTAATTGTTTTGTAAGTGATTTTTGATTCTTTAAGTTGAGCAGATATTAAAGCCTTGTCTAATAAGCTAACCTTATTTTCTATTTGCTTATCCGCGCAAATTTTTAATTTTATTTTTTTGAGGTTGGCAATATTTTCTAAGATAGGGTCGGTTAATGGTAGATTTTTTTTAATAACTAAATTTTTTCTACCTGCTTGTTTACTGAGTTTTTTATCAATCGCATCTCTTAGTTCTTGCTCTGGCATTATTAATGCTTCGGCTAATTTTGGAATAAACGCTGTTTGTACTTGAGTAGGGTCTAAATTCACTCTTTTTAAAATACGACTAGAGGCTAAGATATTGCCATTTCTATCTAAGATATCACCACGACGCGCTTTGTTTTCAAAATGACCGCTTGCTTGTAGGCTAGCTTTTTCTTGAAGGCTGATAGGGCCAGCATTAAGTTGATTAATAGTAACAATCCTAAAGCCAAACCCAAGTAAAAACAACACAAAGAAATATTTAATTACACCTTGGCGATACCAATAATTTTGCACTCTTGAGAGGGTTATTGCTTTAGAGTATTTGTTTGTCATAATAGTATAGCCCTAACCTTGTTTGGATTAACAGGCTTCATTTGTAAAATATTCAGCGCTTTTTTCTTAATTTCAGCACCACTAATTTTTTCCGAATATTCGCTTAGCAGTTGTTTTCTCATGGCCATTATTTGTTGATTTTGTTTCTGCACTACTTGGTATTCTTTATATAAAAGGTAATTTTGATGATGCCAAATAATCGTATAAAAAGATAAAATCACCACTATCAGTCCTAGCACAATATTGATCTTGGTTATATTGAGGGGCTGGCTTAACATGCTTCCGCCTTTAGCGCGGTGCGCTGCGCAACTCTTAATATCGCACTTCTTGAGCGCTTGTTGTTTTTTACTTCATCTTTACTGGCAAACTGTTTGCCTAAATTTTTAAATAGAGTTTGCTCAAGCTCGATATTCATCACCGGTAATCCTTTAGGCAGTTGCTTTTGCTTAGAGTGCTTTTGAATAAATTGCTTAACAATTCGATCTTCGATAGAGTGAAAACTAATAATACTAAGCTGCCCTTTGGGTGCTAATAAGTTAATACTTTGATCTAATGTTTCAGCCAGCTGCTTTAGCTCTTGGTTAATAAAAATACGAATAGCTTGAAATGAGCGAGTGGCAGGGTGCTTGTTTTTTTTGGTTCTGACAACGCCGGCAATAATATTGGCTAATTGCAAAGTGGTGGTAATGGCTTTATCTTGCTGATAGCGTTTAATTGCACTGGCAATGTGGCGAGATTTTTTCTCTTCACCAAACTCATAAATGACATTAGCAATCTCAACTGCGTCAGCATTTTCTAACCATTGCGCCGCACTTATGCCACTGGTTTGGTCCATACGCATATCAAGTGGGCCATCGGTGTTAAAGCTAAATCCCCGGTCGGCATTGTCCAGCTGTGGAGATGACACACCTAAGTCCATTAAGATGCCGTCGATTTTTCCAGATAAATTTCTTTCGCTTAATATTTCTCCCATGTGGGTAAAGGCACTGTGAATCACAGTGAGACGCTCGTCATTAAAATTTTCTTTAGCGAATTCAACAGCGTGAATGTCTTGATCAAAAGCGATGACTGAGCCCGATTTGTCTAGCCTATCTAAGATGCCTTGTGTATGACCACCTCGGCCAAAAGTTGCATCAATGTAGATACCGCCTGTTTTTATGTTGAGTGCATCGATTGACTCGGTAAACATCACTGATTGGTGATGATTAGAGGTCATAGTGATAATTGGGTAATTTCTGGTGGGACCTCTTCTCTCTTACTGAGTGAGTCAAGGTTTTCAATTTGCTCATGCCAAGCATTCTCGTCCCACAACTCGAAGTTGTTGCCTTGTCCACTAAGGATTAGTTTTTTATCAAGTTCGGCGTATTCTCTTAAGGTTGCAGGAATTAGAATACGAGAAGCCTTATCAAGCTCGCAATCGGTCGCGTGACCAATGAGTTTACGTTTTAAGCGTTTTGTATGGATGTTAAGCGAAGGTAATGCACTTACCTTGCGCTCAAGATTTTGCCAATCACCCAAAGGGTAAAGTAGCAAACAGTTGTCGTCCGGGTGAATACTGAGCACCATTTGGCCTGCGCAAGCCTTTTCGATCTGCGCTTGATGACGTGTTGGAATTTTTAATCTTCCTTTTGCGTCAATAGCTAAACTGTGAACCCCCCTGAACATTTCCTCTTCCCCAAGATTTTT
>JABGOT010000019.1 GCA_018648985.1 Candidatus Ruthturnera sp. | reverse complement strand
AACAAGGGGTTGATGAATACGGCGCGGGCTCTGGCGCATCACATTTAGTCAGTGGGCATTCAAAAGCACATCACGAGCTAGAAGCTGCCTTATCTGATTATACGGGGCAAGAGCGTGCACTGTTATTCTCAACGGGCTATAGTGCTAATTTAGGTGTTTTTTCTGCACTTAAGGATGAGCTTGACTGGATACTACAAGACAAACTTAACCACGCTTCTCTTATTGATGGCAATCAGCTAACCGGGTTGCCATTACAACGATATTTACATAACGATAGCGCCTCACTTGAGAAAAAAATAGCAAAGCAATCAGGTAATGGCATGATTGTAACTGATACGGTATTTAGTATGGATGGTGATCAGGCAAATATCGATGATTTGCAAAAAATCGGAAATTTTTCTAACGCTACTTTGATGCAAGATGATGCGCATGGCTTTGGTGTGTTTGAGCCCAATATTCCTAAAAATTCTATTTATATGGCTACTTTGGGCAAAGCAGCGGGCACAATGGGTGCTTTTGTGGCTGGAAATGCCGATTTTATTGAATTTTTAATCCAAAAATCTCGCCCTTACATCTACACCACAGCAATTGCGCCAGCAATTTGTGTGGCAACACTTAAAAGCTTAGATTTGATTAAACAAGGCGAACAAAAAGCCAAATTACTCGCCAATATTGATTTTTTCCGATTTTTTTCATCTGCATTGGGATTGCCAATTTCACCATCAAATAGTGCAATTCAACCGCTGATTATTGGTGACAGTGAAAAAGCACTTTTAATTAGCCAAAAGTTATTTGATCAAGGGTTTTACGTTAGTGCTATTCGTGCGCCAACTGTGCCCAAAGGTACAGAGCGTTTAAGAATCACCCTGAGTGCTAACCACACACAAAGTCAAATAGAGCAACTACTCACTTGTATTAAAAATGCTTTATAGTCAAACAATTGGTACTGGAGATAACCTAGTATTACTGCATGGCTGGGGCTTTAATGCTGATTTGTTTGATCCACTTATTTCACAATATCAGAGTCAATATCGCATTACCAAAATTGACCTTCCTGGACACGGTAGAAGTAACAACGTAGAAGGAGGATTGGACGAGTGGTGTGATGAAATTATTAAAATATTACCAAAAAATCCCATCTTATTAGGCTGGTCGTTAGGTGGATTATTGGCAATTAACATTGCCACAAAAATTAAAATATCTAAGTTAATCCTCGTTGCCTCTACCCCTAACTTTGTACAAAATTCAAATTGGGAGTTTGGTATTGATGCGGATAATTTTCGTCAATTTTCAGATGCACTCACACTTAATTTGTCCAAAGGCTTAAAACGCTTTACAAGCCTACAAACTAAAGATAAAACACAATTAAAAGCGCTTAATCAATCTATTGATAAATACCCGGCAACAACCACTAGCCTCAACCAAGGCTTGGAAATACTCATGAATACTGACCTAACTCATGAGCTTAAAAGTTTATCAACTCCAATCAAGGTTATTCTAGGAAATCGAGATACACTTGTTCCCGGTAAAATTAAATACTGGTATCAGCAATTAAATATTCCAACATTGATATTAGATACAGCTCATCTACCTTTTTTACATGATGGTTTTTCACTATGAATAAAACTAAATCAATCGCCCCAACGCTTTTAATTATTTTTATTATTTTCTGGATAGCGCTGGCCATTAACCCTCTTTATAGGGATGTTTGGTTTGTGGAAAATATTATTCTAATTATTTGCATTTCCTATTTACTATTCCACTATCCGTCTTATAAGCTTTCAAATACCTCTTATTGGCTGGTCTTTATTTTCTGTATCTTGCAAACTATTGGAGCACACTACACTTATGCAGAAGTGCCATTAGGATTTTGGGTAGCGGAGCTATTTGATATACAACGCAATCATTTTGATAGACTTGTACATTTCGCATTTGGATCCTTAATTGTTCTACCATTTAAAGAAAGATTTGAAAAAGCTGTTAGCTTTTCAACTCATCATATCGAAACCTTTACTTTGGTTATGATTTTTATTGGTATTGGCGCGAGTTATGAAATAGTAGAGTGGTGGTACGCAACTATCTATGAACAAGATAGTGCATCAAACATGTTTCTTGGATCACAAGGAGATATCTGGGATGCTGAAAAGGATGTATTCCTAGCAGGGGCTGGCGCCTGGATAGCTTTAACTTTCATTAATATCAAGAAAAAATTCCTATAATTTTTTAATTTTATTTCGCTGCTCTTTTAATTGATCTATATAAGTATCAGCATCACCATAATCAATAAAGTGCCAATATCGATCATGTGGGTTTTTCACCTTTCTTGCATGCTTTATAGGGCAAAA
>JABGOT010000020.1 GCA_018648985.1 Candidatus Ruthturnera sp. | reverse complement strand
ATAGCGAATGGCGTGGCGACATGAAGTGGGATAGAGTAACACCCCACATTCAATCGCTAAAAGGAAAAACTGTACTTGATGTTGGTGCTGGCAATGGTTACTTTACTTACTTAATGGCATTGTCAGGTGCTGAAATAGCGCTCGGTATTGAGCCATTCTTATTGTTTAATTATCAATTCCAAGCTGTTCGTTCACTCATTAACAATTCGCCTAATGCCTTTGTATTGCCACTTAAGCTAGAGCAAATACCCAGCAAACCCATCTTTGACACCGTGTTTTCCATGGGTGTTTTATATCATCAAAAAGATCATCTTCTTCATCTTCAACAACTCAAAGAAATTATGTCGGAAGGTGGCGAACTCGTCTTAGAAACTTTGGTTATTGATAAACAACATGGCGATCAAATCATCCCAGAAGATCGCTATGCTCGCATGCGTAACGTTTGGTGCTTGCCATCAACAGATACATTGCATACTTGGTTAGAGCAAACTGGTTTTAAAAATATCAAACTCGTTGATGTTACTAAAACCACACCTAAAGAGCAGCGCGCCACACACTGGATTGGCGACAATACTCAATCACTAAAAGACTTCCTAGATCCAAACGATGACAACCTTACCATTGAGGGTTTACCCGCACCAAAGCGCGCTATTTTTATCTGCCGTAAATAACGTATAATTCCACCCATGATTTTTCGTCTAATTTTTATTGGTTTTATTAGTTTACTAGCTTCTGTAAATACAACAGCAGCGCCCAATCTAGTCGTTAGCATTAAGCCCATTCACTCGATTGTTAGCAACATCACCCAAGGCGTTACAACGCCAGCATTGTTATTAGAAAATAATCAGTCGCCCCACCATTTTCATCTGAAACCTTCGCAACTCTCTTTAATCGAACAAGCAGATTTGGTTATCTCTATCCACCCTAATTTTGAAGCTGGCCTTGCTAAAGTATTAAACAATATCGATAACAACAAACAACTATTAGTTAATGACAACAACACCACTAACCACCACACTTGGTTAGATATCGCCCATATGCAAAATTTCTCAAAACTACTGGTTGATAAACTCACTCAAATAGATGCAGACAACGCTATCACTTATAAAAATAATCTAGCTTCACTTAATCAAAAATTAGCCCGACTTAAACACAACACTAAGCAACAGCTTTCTAAATACAAAACTACGCCTATTGCCACATTTTCAAATACGTTCGAGCACTTTATCGATACCAATCAACTTCATCAATCAGTCGTTGTTACGCACTCACATGGTGAGCGCTTAAGTATTCATAAAATACTTAATGCCAAGCAAACCATGCAAAAGCAACAAACAAAATGTTTACTAAGCACTGTAGAAATTCCCAAAAAACGCATTAAAGTATTAACTGAAGGTTTAAATATTAATTCTGAAAGTATTGATATTATTGGTTTTAATATTAGCAAAGGCGCTCAACACTACTTTGAACTTGTCAATACAATAACAAACAAGGTAAGTCAATGTCTCAAGTAAGGTCGGCTTTTAATAAGGCCTCATCCCACTATGACGAGCATGCTTTTTTACAAAAAGAAATCGCCGCTCGCTTGGATGCCAAGCTCGATGTTATCTCAGGAAAATCAAATGTGATTCTTGATCTTGGCTCAGGCACGGGGTTACTTGGCAAGCAATTATCAAAGCGTTTTCCAGATTCACAACTCATTTGCCTTGACTTTGCTCAAGCCTCCTTAAACAACAATCCATCAAAAAATAAACTGTGTGCTGATGCTTATCATCTACCACTAGCTGATAATAGCGTTGATATCGTTGTTTCTAGCTTAATGATGCAGTGGTGCCCAGACCTTAAGCAACTGTTCTCAGAAATCCATAGAGTACTCAAAAACAATGGATTAATCTTATTTTCTACCTTTGGTCCAGATACCCTCAAAGAGCTTAAAAAGAGCTGGTCAGTGGTTGATAACGATACTCACGTTAACACCTTTACCGACATGCACGACATTGGCGATCAAATGCTTGGCGCTGGCTTTCAATCACCCGTCATGGAAATGGAAAAACTTACCTTGACTTATCAAACGGTTACCGATTTATTGAGAGACTTAAAAGCTATCGGTGCGCAAACAGTAAGTACCCGTTCAAAATCACTCATGGGAAAAGATAAGTTTCAACTAATGATCAAGATGTATGAATCTTACCGTCAAGATGGAAAACTACCTGCTACTTATGAAGTAATTTATGGGCATGCCTGGAAGAGAACATCGGTCGTTGGAAAAATTGATATAAGCAATAACTAAAAAAATATTAGAAATTATCGAAATAAGCTTATTTTCTAAAGAGGAAAGCCTTGCTT
>JABGOT010000109.1:13241-15182 GCA_018648985.1 Candidatus Ruthturnera sp. | reverse complement strand
CTTAAAGAAATTGAATCATTAACAAAGGTGCATTACGATGAGCTCATTAGCGCATGGAAACAACACTTCAGCAGTTGAAATAACTAATATTTCAAATCATGGCGTATGGTTGCTGGCTCATGATAAAGAGCTTTTCATGTCGTATGAAGACTTTCCTTGGTTTAAAGATCAAACTGTAAGCTCAATTACCAATGTTGAAGAGCAAAATAGCGGGCATTTTTATTGGCCTGATATTGATGTTGATTTAACTGAAGAAATAATAGAGTCTCCAGAAAAATTTCCCTTAAAGTCAAAACTGGTTAATTAACCATATATCTGAGTAAAAACACCTTTGTAAGTCTTTTTTGGGTTTCTATTTAATGCCGTACAAGTGTCGATATATTCATCGACACTGTGTTTGAAGTTAGACTCTAATTCATCGACATTAGTAGCTTCAAAAGCAACCAAATCATCAATCATCTCTAACTTACCAAAGAAGCATTTATCTTCATTAGAATACTCAACGCTACCGATATAATTTTTATATTCAATGATATTGCTCATTACATAATCTTTAAATTCAATTTAAACTAACGCCAAGTTGGCTTCATGTATACGCCTGGTGTGGCTTCTTCTGCCATGATCTTGCCGGGCTCCATCATTGAGCGCATGCCTTGATCCATGCCGGGCATCATAAATGATGATGACTGTGGTTGACGGTATTGTTGCTGTGGTTGGCTCATGCCACTAAAAGGCATTGAACCCATGCCGCCAAATGGCATTGATTGTGGTGCTTGCTGATAACCTCCACCATAACCACCGTTGCCTCTGTTATACGGGTTGTATCTAGGCTGGTATCTTGGTTGATTGTAGCTTTGCCCAGCCCATGGTGTAGAGCCGCCAAATGACTGCATTGGCTGAGAGAAGCTCTGGCCACCAAATGGCATCATGCCGGCTGAATTACCCCAATTGGCGTGTGTGGCTGTGCTGATAGCCAATGTTAAGCCGATGCATAGTTTTATGGTTGTGTTTTTCATGTTGTATCCTCCCAAGGATTGTTAAAAGTGTTGGAATGAACTATACACTTGGTTATTTATATTTTGTGATTTTTTTAGGTTTTACAGAACAAAAAAACTTTATCTATGCTCTATAAATGACTTTAATGTATCGTCAATACGTGACTGCCAGCCTTTGCCTTTTTGCTTAAAAAAGCTCAACACCTCTGGAGATAAGCGAATACTAATAGGTACTTTTTTACCCTCTTTTAAAGGTCGGCCTCTTTTAGCTGAAACTTTAAATGCATCTGGTAGGTTTGAGTTGTCTAAAGTAGTGGCATTATCAAACATGTCATCACTCCACTGTGGATTGTTAGTGGTTATTTTTTCAGATTTTTTGTTCATGATATTTTCCTATTTCTCTTTTGTTAGCCTTACGTAAACTAATCACTCTTAATATTGAACCTCTTGGTGTAAATATTAACACATACAATCTTTGTTCAATATATCCAATTGCACTATATCTGTTTTCACCATAGTTCTTACGCTTATCTTCTACGATTAGCGCACTGGTAAAGTCAAAAATCTCAGCAAGAGAAAAATCAACACCTCTAACATCTACATTATTTTGATTTTTATCCTGATCAAATTCAACTTTCATGGCTATATTGTATATACAATAAATGAAAAGTCAAGATGTTTATTTACTTACTAATGAAGCAGTGACCACGTAGCGAAGTGGCCCGCCTGCAATTGGCGAATTAAACGGATAGCAAGTAACGAGCTTGAGCTGCGATTGGTTATTGCTAATGCTGATGTCTTGTTGATCAGAATCGATGATCTTGATGTCGCTCACTTTATAAGTATAGTCATCGTTGTCGAGCATTGAATCAAGCTTAAACTCATCGCCCATAGACACATCTTGCAGGAAGTCAAAATGCGTATCACGATGGCCAGAGATCAGCGT
>JABGOT010000109.1:0-13141 GCA_018648985.1 Candidatus Ruthturnera sp. | reverse complement strand
CCTTTGTAAAGATCAGAGATTGATCCCAATGCTTGCTCGGCATTAATATCTACCGGGAAGTTGATGTTGATATCAGTCATGGCTGGGGATTCTAGCTTTTGGAAGAGCTCACCCATCTTTACCTCGACTTCATCGATGTCACCAATATAGGTGAATGCACCTTTGCCGATTTCTGCCATTTTGGTCATTAGGTAGTCATTCGGTGCTGAACCGATACCAATGGTGAAGAAGCGGTCATCATCGATATTTTGTTGTACCGTGCGGAACAGCTCTTGCTCATTACCGACTTGCCCATCGGTAAGAAAGATGACTTGGCGCAGGTATTTGTGTGAGTCTTCATCGCGTGATGATAGGGCAAACTTGATTGCCTCTAGTGGTTCGGTGCCACCCTCTGCCGCTAGGTATTTGCTAAAGCGAATGCCGTGGCGTTTGTTCATATCGATGGCCGGGATAGCGGTGTCAAACAGTACTTCAAACTCAGAGTCAAAATCAATGATGTTAAATCGATCGGTAGGCTTAAGGCGATTGATGGCTTGCACCAAAGCCTTGGTTGCTTGATCCATCGATGAGCCCATCATCGAGCCTGATGAATCAATAATAAAGATGACTTCTCTTGGGGTGTTGGATTGTTTAAATACCTCGTCAGCTGGTGGTGTTGCCATGAGCATAAGGTAGTGATCATCGCCCTTTTGCTGGGTAAATAAAGCCAGCTCTGGGGTTAGGGATTTGTGCGCCTGCCAGGTAAGCTCAAAGTCACGATTTGCTTGGGTATTTATAAGGCTGATGTGCTTGGTGAGCGGGTTGGTTTGAACAATATCGACCTGGTGATAAGCAGAGTTGATGCTAGCGGTATTAAAACCCGCTTTAAGATTAATACTTATATCTACAGGTCGGTCAGCATTAGCATCGGCTGGCGGGGTGATTTTGGATGCGTCTTTCACGCGGTGGGTGTTAGCAACCTTGCCCAGTGCGTTTGATTGTGTTTTAATCTTTTGCCCTGGAATGTAGCGCTCGCCAACCACCATTGGGAATCTGATGGAGAATTTGTCGTTATCAATGTGCACCGCTTGCTGATACTCAATGGTGAGTTTGATGGTTTCTCCCGGGCCAATGTTGGCTACTTTGGTGGTAAATATATTGGGGCGTTGCTGCTCAACTAGGGATGCTTTTTTGCCAGCTTGCTTGGCTTTGTCATAAATCTTTTTGGCTTCTTTTCGCTCTTTGATTTGCCCCTGAATAATGCGCTCGCCAATAATCATATCTAAGTGATCAACTGCTGAGTCTGCCGGTAGTGGAAATACGTACACCCCTTCTACCCAATCGTTAGATGGGTTGGTAAAGGTTTGGGTGAGTTTGACTCGGTTAATAGTGCCGGTGATGTCCATTTGCACCTTGGTGTCTAGGGCGATTTGGGTGATGACAGATTTGTCACCTAAGGTGTAGATGATAGAACCTGATGTCGCCTCGTTAATCGGGTTGATAGTCGGTGTGGAAACTTGGGGTGGTTTTTGTGCAAAAGAGACATTGGCACGAATGAAATTTGAATAAAACAATGTGGCCAGTATCAAAGTGATAGAGGTGATGCCGATGGGTTTAAGGTATTGCATGATGACTTCCATTTGGTTGAAAGCCGTTATTATCTAAAATGAAGATGAAGTACTAATGTGGTTTGCGTGTTTTATTAATGAAGCGTAAAAAAAGGCCGCATAAGCGACCTTTTTAATCAAGTGTTTAGTGAGGAGTTATTTCCACTCAGTACAAGTAATCACCTCATCGACATTGCCAAATCTGTCTGACTGGCGCTTGGTGCTACATTGGCGCTCTTTTGGCATGGCAGGCACGTTGATAATTTTTTCTACTACCTTGATAACTTCAACTTCTTTAATAACTTCTTTAATGATGGTTGTAGGTTTTTCACAGATTCTGTCTTTTAATTCTTCTACTTGCGATACTGTCCATTTTTTGGTGTCGTTTGGTAACTCAAAGATATAGTTAATGCCATCAATTACTTTGTTAAAACCAGTGTCAACTGTGCGGCCTAATGTAGAGCCAAAGTCTTCAAGATTATCGAAGCCCTGCTTGTTATCAGCAGATACAGTTGTTGTTAAAGTCATGGCGATGCTTATTGCGATTAAGTGTTTTTTCACGTGTTTGATTCCTGTTAAATTTGAGATGATATTATAAAGTTCATGGTGAACTTTATGGGATTTTTATTAGATTTTTCTAATGTGTTTTTTGTTGGATTTTTTTAGCGCTTGAATACCAAGCTTTGGCTTGTTTTAATTGCTGCTCAGTGATGTGCATATCCATGATTCTGAATAGCTTTACTGCTTTGTTTGTTTTAGTTTTGATAGGTTTCATATTTTCTCGCAGTGACAATATAACGCAACGTGTTGTCTTTAGTGAAGCCATCAAATGGCCAAGGAGTAACGAGCTTGAGCTCGTCAATATTGCTAATTTCTATTTGGGTTTTGTCTAGATCGATAATGCCAACATCAAGCACACAGTATTGATACTCTGTGCCCATTTGATCGTTAAGGATGATTTGATCATTCAGATTGATATTTTGCAAAAAAATAAAGTGATGATAGGCATGGATAATAACCGTGCCACAATCGCCCGGAAGGTAACTAGAAGACGACCTGCCTGGGCCAAATAGCAAGGCATCGTCACCATCGCCTTCGAGCACGACAAACTCTTGATTGTGCTGTGGCGCGGTAAGCTTAAAGACAGGGAATACGTTTGAGCTTGACCAGTGTTTTTGTTGCATTTCTTCGCGCATATTGTTTTCCTATAATAAAGTGACCTCAATCAATGACAACAAGGAATGGCATTGATCTCGGTCGGGTACCTCAACTATCAAAAAAGGAGGAGGATTGATAGTTGTTGTGAGGTTCGTTAAATCGTATAAATATTGTTTCTATTTTCGTTAGCCTTACTTACAAAGTAACCCCCTGCTAAACCTGCAAATAGCATCAAAGTAGAAATAATAGTTAAAAAATCGGTGCTGTGCATGGCGGATGATTGGCTTTTTAAAAGTTTTACTTGATCTATCAAATCTGTATTGGTTTGATCAAGGTTGTTCATCTTGTTGCGTAGCTTGCTTAGCGCTAGCACTTGTGTGTCGTACTGCGCTGATTCTGCCTTTAATGTAGCAACAGATTGTTGCTGCTGACTAAGTGCTTGCTTTAGCTTGGCAATGGTTTGCTGTTGGGCCTGGTTATTTTTATTTAGCTGAGTGATTTTATTTTTTTGCTGCTTAAGCTTACCATTAGAGGTTTGTATAGGCTTGGTGTTGGTCAGGTATCTGCTAATGATCCAACCTTGCTTGTCTTGGTATTTAATATGGCTCCAGCCATTGGTTTGCTTTTTAATTAAGCTAACAGGTGTATGTATGCCTAGTTTAGTAATAATATTGCCTTTAGTAATCGAAGCATCTGAGCGCATCGGTATTTTGACCTTGTCATCAACATAAAGTGTTGAGTTGGCCATAACACCGCTTGAGAACATAACTAAGAGGAGGAGTTTACGCATAAGATTTTTTATCCAATTTACTAAAAACAATGAGCACAGTTTAGGGGGTAATAATGAACATCAAATGTTTTATAAATGAAGATTTGATGAAGATTAAATGAAGAGGCTTTTATGGCATGTATTTATAAATTACAATACGCACATCTTATAAAAATTACATAACAAGTTATGCCAAATATCCTCATTGTTGAAGACGACAAAACTATTGCCGAAGCTCTTAAATTTGCTATTGAATATGAGGGTTTTAATTGTGAATGGTTTACCACTGGTGGTGAGGCGTTGCATTATTTTGAACACAATCAAGTAGACTTAACTATTCTTGATCTTGGCCTGCCAGATATCGCTGGTTTTGATGTGCTTAGGAATATTAGAAGATCATCTACCACTCCTGTTATTGTTCTTACTGCGAGACACGCTTCTGAAGATCAAGTGGTGGCACTTGAGGGCTTAGAAGCTGATGATTACATTGTTAAAAAAAATGGATCAGACAGCCCAAGAATCATCATTGCCAAGATTAAAGCCTTACTTAGAAGAACCAAGCCTTCTGCTAAAAAAACTAACTCAGTATTTAGTTTTAACGAGGCATTACAAAAGCTGTCTTTCAAAGACCAGGTGTTGTCACTAACCCCTGCTGAATGCAAGATATTAACCCACCTTGTTAAACACCCTAACCAAGTTTTTACTCGTAGAATATTGCTAAGTGTTATCCATGATAGAGAAACTGGATCTGATGAAGCCACCATTAATACCCATATTAAATCTATTCGAAAAACATTGAAAAAAATTGACCAAGATAAGAAATACATCACAACCCACAGAGGCATTGGTTACAGCCTAATACTATGAATTTATTAAGACCAACCTTAGGTGTTAAGGTGTTTGTTTCTTACTTGATTATCAGTAGTGGTATTGCTTGGTATTTGGTAGATTCAGCGCCGGGTAAGCTTAGTAAGGGCATTGACAAAGCCGCTGAAGAAGTGATGATTGACACGGCTAATTTGTTGGCGCAATCACTGACTTTTGATATTGAAAATGATCAAATTAATATTGATAAATTTGATCGAATCACCTCTACTTATTTGAACCGAAAGTTTGATGCAAAAATTTATGATTTTGCTAAAAATCAAGCCTCATTACAAATCTACATCACCGATCTAAAAGGTCAGGTTATTTATGACTCTACTGGGCGCTATGTAGGGGAAGACTTCTCCAGAGATAATGATGTGTATTTAACCCTTAAAGGCAAGTACGGCTCTAGATCTAGCGCTTATGATCGGGACAATAAAAACCCAACTTCTGATGAAAAAGCCTTTTATGTAGCGGCACCAATCTATCACAAAGGCGCTAGGTTTGGCTCACTAACCGTGGTTAAGCAAGCCTCTAAACTTAGGGCGTTTTCTGTCACTCAAGAAGAGCAAATTAAATACTATGCAATGGTTATCTTTTTAATTTCATTGTTGTTTGGATTGGGCATTAGCCTAATGGTGTCACGCTCTACTAAAAAATTAATCAAGTACACCACCAGCCTATCTAAAGGCGAGAATGTTGCCTCGCCTAATATTCGACAAGCTGAATTTGCAGATTTATCAAAAGCCATTGAGAAACTACGAGCAGAGCTAGAAGATAAAGAATATATTGAGGAGTTTATCTCGATCATGGCGCACGAGATCAGATCCCCTATTACGGGTATTCGCTTAACGGCAGAAACCTTGTTGCTGCCAATGGATGATGAGCAAAGAACGCATTTTATTAAAAATATTTTAGATGCAAATAGCCGCATGGATTTGTTGGTAAGTCGCATCTTAGATTTGTCAAAACTAGAGCGTAGAGATGCACTTGATAATGTTGAAAAAATCAGCGTCAAACGCTTGATAAAAAACGTGCTAAATTCACCAACGCGCAAAGGGCTAATTAAATCAAAAAGTATTGAAATAAAAGATGATGTTGAAGGCGATGCAGAAATAGAAGTAGAGGCGATCTTGGCCGAGCAAGCTATTAGTAATATCATTGACAACGCTATTTCATTTACACCGAATGGAAGTACCGTTCAAATCAAGGTTAGAGAGTCTAATCGCAATGTTCAAATTAAGGTGTTAGACGAAGGAGAAGGTATTCCTGAATATGCCAAAGGAAGAATATTTACGCGTTTTTATAGTGTGGCTCGCCCAGATACTGGCAAGCGTGGAAACGGCTTAGGATTGCGCTTTGTGAAAAAAATTATGCACCTTCATGGTGGCTCAGTAACACTTAAGAATCGTTTTATGAAAAAAGACGGTGCCGAGGCTACTTTAAAATTTCCAATTAAAACGTAAAAAAATGATGAAAAAAATGATTCTTATAACTGGCTTTTTGGGTTTGTTTTCTCAATCTCAGGCTGCAATTCAGCTAGGGCAAAGTGCGCCTGATTTTACTTTGACAGATCAGCACAATAAGCAACACACTTTGAGTAATTATCAAGGACAATGGGTAGTGGTGTATTTTTACCCAAAAGACGATACGCCAGGTTGTACCACTGAAGCGTGTAGTTTTAGGGATGCGATTAATCACATCATCGCCAAACGGGCGGTGGTGTTTGGTATTAGCTTAGACGATGTAGAATCTCATCAACGATTTTCTAATAAGAATAGCCTGCCGTTTTCTATCCTTTCTGACCCTGATGGCAAAGTAGCCAAGCAGTATGATTCGCTAGGAGATTATTGGGTTGTTAAGTTTGCTAAGAGAAATAGTTTTATTGTTAATCCGGCTGGTGATATCGCCAAGATTTACAAAAGTGTCGACCCGCAAACTCACGTGACAACCGTGCTTAAAGATTTGTCAAACTTACAGAAAGCTCAAAAATAAACGCTTAATTAGGCCCTTTTAATGCCGTGATTGTACATTCTGCTTGCGCTTTTTAAGTGGCGAGCATTAAGCTTTGACCAAGTCTGAACTTCTGGTTGATAACCTTTGTGCCAGGGCTGTACGGCTTGTGTGTTAATTTTTGCCTGCGTGTGTACTGATTGCGCATAATCTTTAGCCAATGATTGTGCCGCCATTGAGGTGCCAGCCGTTGACACAGTGGCTGCGAGTGCCATAGTGATACTTTTAAACTTCATACTGCCTCCTATTTTTTTGATTGATTCAATTTAACTATACACCTAATCGGTGAATAAAAATAGGGGCGTATGTTTTTTGACTAAGTTACTCTTTTGGTGGTGGCCTTGCTGTCCCAATAGTTGGCTTTGTCTTTTAGGATCCAGCGTACGCCACCCTTTGGATCTTCGACATCGCCTTTGTATCGTGGAATTAAGTGCACATGCAAATGCATCACGCTTTGCCCTGCGGCACCGCCATTGTTAACGCCGATGTTGTAAGCATCAGGTGAGAATTCTTCATCGAGGATTTTTTTGGCGGCTTTGAGCGCTTTACCAATGGCCAGTATTTCATCTTCAGTGGCTTCAAAATACGTGGCAAAGTGACGTTTTGGAATAATCAGCGTATGCCCAGGTGAGGCAGGATAAGTGTCAATAAATGCTTTGGTGTGCTCGCACTCATAAATAACACGCTCGTCTCTTAATTTACAAAAAATACAATGTTCACTCATGCTTAATCCTGATTTAAAAAATGGTTAATTTGAGTGCGAAATTTTACCTTAATTTAGCACTGAAGACAAAAGCGCTTTGGTGTAATCATTGTGAGGATTGGCAAGGATGTCTTGTGTAACACCGCTTTCTAAGGCTTTACCTTGCTTCATGACAATCACATGGTCGGCAAAATAATCAACAATCGAGATGTCATGAGTAATGATGATGTAGCTAATGCCCTTTTCCTTTTGTAAGCGTAATAACAAATCGAGTATTTGCACTTTAACGGTAGCATCGAGTGCTGAGGTGGGTTCGTCACAAATAATCACTTCTGGATTGACACTAATGGCACGCGCAATCGACAAGCGCTGTAATTGCCCACCTGAAAGTTCGTGTGGGTAGCGATGCATAAGCTCAGGATCAAGCTCTACTTCTTGTAACAACTCGGCCAAATAAGCAGCGTTTGCTTGAGCTGGATTAAGCGCTTGCAAGCCTTCAAGTAGGGTTTGTGAAATGCGCATGCGTGGGTTAAAACTCGAAGTAACATTTTGAAAGACAATTTGCACCTTAGCCGCGTATGACTTACGATCGTATTTTTTAATGGCTTTATTGCCCATACTAACATGACCATCAAACAAGTCTATCTGGCGCATAATGGCTTTGGCTAATGTGGTTTTACCTGAGCCAGATTCACCAACAATGGCGAGATTTTGCCCTTGTTTTAGAGTGAAGTTAATCTCATCAACCGCTCTAACATAATCGGTAGTACGCTGCAATAAGCCAGTTTTAATCGGGAAATAAACTTTAACTTTGTCGCCTTTGATAAGCACATCGCCAAAGGCTTGGTCTCGAGTGCCTTTTGGCAAAGAAACTAAAAGCTCTTTAGAATATTGTTCTTTAGGGTTTTGGAAAAACTCAGCTTTATCGCGGTTTTCAATAATGTCGCCTTGACGCATGACCGCCACTCTGTCTGCCATGAGCTTAACTACGGATAAATCGTGTGTGATAAGCAATATCGATAATTTCTGATTTTTTCGTAACGTTAACAACAATTCAAGCACTTGTTTTTGTGTGGTGACATCAAGTGCGGTGGTTGGCTCATCAGCAATCAGTAGTTTGGCGCCGCCGGCGAGTGCACAGGCGATCATCACGCGTTGTTTTTGCCCACCAGAGACTTGATGAGGGTAGCGAGCGTACATTTGCATACTAGTATCTAAATCAACCTGGTCAAAAAGATCTAAAACTCTTGATTTTCGCTGTTTTTTGGCTAAATTGGTGTGTAAGGCTAGCGCTTCATCTACTTGCTCGCCAATGGTCATAATAGGGTTTAGACTGTTGGTCGGGTCTTGAAAAATAAAGGCGATTTCTGAGCCACGAAAATTTTGGATATTTTGCGAATGACTTAAATCAGCATCTTGGTAGGTGATGTTACCGCTCTTTTTGAGGTTTTTAGCAAGTAAATCAACGATACTTAGTGCTGTTAAGCTCTTTCCAGAGCCAGATTCACCCACCAAAGCGAAGATTTCACCCTCGTTAATACTAAAGCTAATATTATTTACGATTTTTTGTGATTTGGTAAAAATTGATAAATTTTCAACACTGAGTAAAGTTTTAGGCATTGTCATCTCCTTTTGGATCAAACACCTGACGTACTCGATCGGCAAACAGGTTAGCACTAAGCACCAAAATAAACATAAAGATAAAGCTAGAGGCTAGCGGCCACCAAACGACTGGATCGGTTGATAATTCTAAACGAGCAGCATTGATCATATTACCCCAACTCATGGTGGTGGCATCAACACCCACACCGACATATGACAGTACCGCCTCAATCAGCACCAAGCCTGAAAAATCAAGCACGATGGAGATTAGCACCAAATGCATAACATTAGGCATAAGGTGGTTGAACAAAATTTTGATATTACTGACACCAAAAACTTTGGCAGCTTGGACAAATTCTAACTCTGATAGTTTGAGTGTTTCGGCGCGGATTAAACGACATAGGCCTGTCCATGAAGTGAGTGCTAGTATCACACAAAGTAATAATAATTTAAGGTCTGAACGCTCTAAAGCAGAGGCGTAATCAGAAGCGTGTTCATCCATATAAACTTGCAAAATTAACACCAAAGCAGCGATAAGCAAGATGCCTGGAATCGCATTAATAGTCGTATAAATGTACTGAATAACGTCATCAGTTTTGCCCTTAAAGTAGCCCGCCATCAACCCTAGGATAATGGCTGGTGGTAAGGCCAATAGCGTTGTTAATAAGCCAAATATCATACCGGTGCGAATACTCTTTACCGCTTTGTAAAAAACATCAATGCCAGCTTTATCTGTACCTAAGATATGATAATTTGGCATGAGTAGTACTACCCAAGTACAGAAGAATATTAATGCAAAAATAGTGACGAAAGCTGATCGATTATTTTTGGTATTAATGGCGGTGAATTTTGCTAAAAATAAGATAAAGACAACAAAAATACTAACTGCATAAAACAGTGCATTGGCACTGATAGACAATAGATTTTTGGTGTTGTCGCTGGCATTGGTGATTTCGGCTGAGACTAGGTTTAAATGTACGCGTCCACGAAGGCCGTTGTCTAAATATTCTTTTGAAAATTGCTCAAAATTCAGTGGGGTGGAGTAGGTTTTTTCTTCGGCTTCTAGGGCGGGCAATAGCGCCCTATCCAGCACGCTGTAAGTTGTGGTGTTGTTATCAAGCCTAAAATGAATAGAGTCTGACAAGCCGATTAAAATATAGAATGCAAAGACAATAAAAGCAGACAGTGCCAAAGGCTGGGCAAAGATTTTTTGCCATTTTTGACTCAATAACTCATTACCGCGTATTTTTACCACGGCGATCATACTCAGGGCGAATAACACCCAGAGCAAGAAGTCAGTCCAAAGCCAGATAAATGTCATTTGAACTTCACCCTAGGATCAACCCAAGTGTAGGAGATGTCTGTTAACAATAGGCCGACAATATAAAGAATCGAACCCAAGAATACCATCGCTCTTACAATGGCAAAATCTTGTGAATTAATGGCATCGATGGTGTAGCTACCTAAGCCCGGAATAGAAAAGAAACTTTCCATAATTAGACTACCCATAAACAACGATGGAATCACCACGACCACACCAGTTAGAATGGGAATCATGGCATTTTTTAGTACGTGTTTGAATAATACTTGTTGCTCGCTAAGCCCTTTGGCGCGGGCGGTATTAACATAAGGCTTGTTGATTTCTTCTAAAAATATCGAACGGTACCATCTGACTCCTGCACCAAGCCCAGCGACTACGCCGATGAGCACTGGTAGCATAACAAAACGCCAAGATTCAAAGCCATCTTGATAGCCAGAAACAGGGAACCAGTGCCACATACCAGCGACAATTTTTTGGCCAATGATGATATAGAAAAGCCCAGATATAGACATCAGTGCCACGGTAAAAATCAGGCTCATTCGCTCTAACTTGGTGCCGAGCAGCATCACCATCCACATGGCAAATACGATGTTGGTAATCAGTGCAATGATAAAGGATGGAATAGCCAAAGCCAATGACGGCCACATGCGCTCATTAATGTCTTTATTGATGTTTCTACCTGAATCTGAATGACCAAAATCTAGCTGAAATAAAGGGATGGATTTTTGGTAAAAAATGGTGTCTGTCAGTATGGCTGCGCCTGATTGATCGGTATTAACAAACAAGGGTTTGTTGTAGCCTTTTTCTTCTTTCCAGGTGTGGATGTCAGCTTGCGTAACATGCTTGGCGCCTAACTGTATACGCGCCATATCGTCGGGTGTGTTAACCATAAAAAATAACAGAAACGTAATAAGGTTAACCCCTAATAAAATAGGAATACTATATAAAGCCCTTCTAAGTATGTAAGTCCACATTTTGGTTATTTTATCAAGATTTAGCAACAAAAAAGCCAGCATAAAGCTGGCTTTTTAAGATTAAGCGATTTTCTTACTTGGCACTAGTGTTTGCCGTTGTAGGAATGACTCTGTTATAACCGTAGTTACTCCATGGAGCGTTTTTAAAAGAGTTGTTATTCCAAGGGGTTGTTTGACCACTCCAAGGACCGTTGTTGAAATTAGAATTATTCCATGGGCCATTGTTAAAGTTTTTATTGTTCCAAGGGCTGTTGTTAAAGTTAGAGTTATTCCAAGGACCGTTGTTGAAATTGTTGTTATTCCAAGGTGTGTTGTTACCCCAAGGGCCGTTGTTGTTAGAATCAAACTCATCCATCATGTCATCCATTTCTTCACTGAACCAATCTGGTGTGAACATTGAATACGGGTTGTTACCAACAATACCATTGTTATTGTTAGAACCACCCCATGGACCGTTGTTAAAGCTGTTGTTGCCCCAAGGGGTATTGTTACCACCCCAACCTGCAGTTGCGTTTAATGCTAGGGTTAATAGTGAAACAGTAATAATTTTTTTCATCTTGCTCTCCTCTATATATTTAAAAAATGAAAGGTCATTATAAACCAATAATTCTCATCAGACGAAAAAAAAACCAGCAACAAGTGCTGGTTTTTTTTCTAGCAGAAATAAATTAAATTATTTTGCTGGAGCAACAGGTGCAGGTGCAGCTGGTGCAGTTCTGTTCCATGGTGAGTTGTTATTCCAAGGACCATTGCTGTAAGGGTTGTAACCATAACCGTTGTTCCAACCGTTATTGTTGCCATTACTGCTGATTTCATCGTCGATTTCATCAACCATGTTAGTCATTTCTTCCATATACCAACGTGGATCCCAGTAGTCGTATGGGTTGTAACCAAACATACCGTTGTCAGACTGGTAACCATTGTTGTTGTAGCTGTTGCCCCAAGGCATGCTGTTGTTGTTATTCCAAAAAGCGTTAGCACCTAGTGCTGCTACCATTGCAAAAATTGCGATTATCTTCTTCATTGTATTATCTCCATAAAAATTTAAATAAAAGGAATGTATATTATAACATAGTAATATTATAAGTCAATACTATTCGTTAAAAACCGCTTGGGTAAGGGTTTGGTGGTTGGTTAAACTGATAATTAGCTGGGTAAGGGCTTGGTAAATCACCCATGCTTGGCATATTACCTGTATTGCCTGAATTGGTAAATGATTGTGCCGCAGGTGTCATGAACATGGGTGTTGGGTGTGGCATACGATTACTCTCTGCCTGGTAGGCTTGATCAGGGGTTGGCATCTGGCTCATGTCAAAGCGTGAGGCGTTAACGTTATATGGGCGGTTGTTATAAGGGTAGCCATAGCCTTGATTGCGTTTATTATTATTGTTATTGCTAAACATATTATTGTCGGTGACTTTTTCCATCCAGAACATTGGTGTCCAAACTGGCCAATCGTTGTCATCATAGCCAGAACCATAACTGTTAAAGTCTAAAAATGCCTGCGCATTAAAACTGGCTAGAAACAAAGTTGCTACAAACAATTTTTTCATCAAAACCCCCTATTAAATTAGACTTAATTATAATACCAAATATGTCGACAAAACAGATATTACAATCCCTTTTAGAAAAGCGAATTTTAGTGCTTGATGGTGCCATGGGCACTATGATCCAAAAGCACAAGCTTAGCGAAGAAGATTATCGCGGTGAACGCTTTAAAGATTGGCATATCTTGGTACAAGGTAATAACGACCTTTTATCACTCACACAGCCTCAAATTATTCAAGATATTCACAGATCTTATCTTGAAGTAGGTGCTGATATTGTTGAAACTAATACCTTTAATGCTACCAAAACTTCCATGTCTGATTACAAGATGGAAGAATTCGCCTATGAAATTAATGTTGAAAGCGCCCGCCTAGCACGAGAAGCCTGTGATGAGTTTTCTACCGAAGACAAGCCACGTTTTGTTGCTGGTGTTATTGGCCCGACTTCACGCACTTGTTCGCTCTCGCCAGATGTTAATGACCCTGGTTTTAGAAACGTTACCTTTGACGAGCTGGTTGGTGTGTATGTGGAATCAACCCGTGGTTTGATTGAAGGTGGTTCTGACATTATCTTGATTGAGACTATCTTTGATACGCTCAA
>JABGOT010000090.1 GCA_018648985.1 Candidatus Ruthturnera sp. | reverse complement strand
AACGCACCCACCTCGTCAATCACATCAATGGCCTTATCAGGTAGGCGACGATCAGCCATGTGCTTATGTGAAAGCTCTGCTGCAGATGTTAGTGCTGCGGCTGAATATTTAACCTTATGATGATCTTGATAATACCTCTTAAGTCCGTGCAAGATCTTAACCGTGTCTTCTACTGAAGGCTCATCAATATCAATTTTTTGGAAACGACGCGTGAGTGCATGGTCTTTTTCAAAGACTTTTCGGTACTCTTCATACGTAGTCGAGCCCATGCATTTGAGTGAGCCATCAGCCAACGCAGGTTTGAGTAAATTCGATGCATCTAGTGAGCCACCGGAAACACTACCTGCACCAATCAAAGTGTGGATTTCATCAATAAACAAAATTGAATGTGGAATTTTCTCAAGATCAGTAATCACTGCTTTTAAACGTTTTTCAAAATCACCACGATACTTAGTGCCTGCAATTAATACGCCAATATCCAGCGAATAAATACCGGCCTCTTTAAGTACGTCTGGCACTTTGCCATCAACAATTTTTTTAGCGATGCCTTCAGCAATAGCGGTTTTACCCACACCAGCCTGGCCGACAAAGAGTGGGTTGTTTTTACGGCGACGAGACAGCACTTGTACAGTACGTATTACTTCTTCTTCTCTACCCAAGAGCGGATCAATCTTGCCAGCTTTGGCCTTGTCACACAAATTAATGGTGTATTGCTCAAGTGACGATTTTTTAGGTTTTTTGCTATTAGATTCTATTCTAGGCGCTTCTTCGACAGATTCGGGTGCACGAGTTGCAATACCTTCCATCACATCTAACCGAGAGATACTGTTGAGTTTTAATAAATAAACTGCGTGCGATTCTTTTTCAGAAAAAATACTCACCAGTACATTCATCGCATAAACCGTGTTTTTTTGTGCTGATTGTGCCTGATATACACTACGCTGCAACACCCTTTGAAACCCAACCGTAGGCACGATATCTATGTCAGAATCCTGTGAAAGTAGTGGCGTATGAGAGTCAATATATTCTTCTAGCTCGCCACGTAATTCATCAACATTTGCGCGCTTATTACGCAAAAAAGTAACTACTTCGTCGATATTAAGTAAGGCCAGCAGCAAATGCTCAACCGTCACAAACTCTAGGCGATTATTGCGCGCCTGAGTCATCACAAAGTTAATCTCTTGTTGTAATCCTGTTTCAATCATAATTTTATTATACCTTAATCACTTAATTCTCTAATCACGCACATTAGTGGCTGTTCATTTTTTCGTGAAAAATCTGTTACCTGTGATACTTTGGTTTGGGCCACGTCATGTGAATACGTGCCACACACACCCTCACCTTCCAAATGAATTTTTAGCATAATCGCTTGTGCGGCTTCTTCACTTTTTGAAAAAAAGCGCTTAATCACTTCCACCACAAACTCCATGGTACTGTAATCATCATTTAGCAACAACACCTGGAATCGACTGGGTTTTTTGAATTTTGGTTTTGAAGTTTGTGTTAGCGTCTTATCCATACTATCTGGCTGATACACGATACAACATGAGTATAGCGACAATAAATACAGCAACCGTTGGCAAAGAGGCGCTCAACAGATGATTTAAATCAAACCTAAGCGACAACATGCCGCCAATTCTAGAGGATAGCTCAAAAAATAAGCTTATCACCACGCCTATAAAAATCTTACGACCTAGCGTAGAATCTCTTAATGAACCAAATACAAAAGGGATGGATAAGATGATCATCGCTATTAAGGCAAGTGGTTTCATCAGTCTTGAATACAGCTCAACCTCATATGCATCAGCAGATAGGTCATTGTTAGATAAAAAACGCACTTGTCTAAATAATTGCCAAGTAGATAAAGCTTTAGGTTCTTTTTTAAGTGATTGGATCAGTTCCTGATCAAAAGCCACTTCAGTTATATATTTTTTCAAACGCTGTTTTTCAATCATTGCAATTGGATTACTCGTGTCTATCTGATAAGTATCTGATTGCTGTAATTCAACCACTTTACCGTCAAAATTTGCGGTATCGCTATAAACTACCGAATCTAAATCACCAGGAGTTTTTAACTTTATTAAAGTGACTTTATTAAAAACTTGACCATTTATATTACGATCAACATGAATAAAATGATCACTGTCTTTAATCCAAAAACCTTGTTGACTAGAAGTGACAACTCTTTGCCCTAGCGCTTGGGCTCGATATTTATTGGCATAATCAGAAGATATCGGCACTATAAATTCGCCAAATATAATCATGATCACAATAAATGTAACGCTGATTTTAAGCGTGGTTTTAGTAATCTCTGTCACTGGTATACCAGCACCCCGCATGATGATAAGTTC
>JABGOT010000021.1 GCA_018648985.1 Candidatus Ruthturnera sp. | reverse complement strand
TTTTATGGGGAGAGGTGGGGAAGTCGGGATGTATAGCCATGTTCTACTCCTATACCGTAACTTCAACAATTTTCATCGTGTCGTTGCCAAAAATATCAACGACTTTTACCGCAACTTTACGCCTACCTGCTAAGCACTCCATGTAACTACTAGTTAGCTCAATTGTACGATCTTGCTTTGTTCTAAACGACTGCCACTCATTCTCAAACACATATTCACCACTCCAAGCCTCGCTCACTTCACCTGTGTCTTCATCTTTCATGCGCATGATCTCTTGTTTTGATTCAAAATCAAAATCAACACTCCAATAATCAATCCAGTCAGTCCAGTGCTTTGTTAGCACTTCACGCTTAGCAATGCCATCTTTATCTTTACTAACTTTAACCACTTGCCCTTTATCAATAATTACTTTTGATTTCTTTTTGCCTAGTGTTTCACTTGCATTAGCGTCTTGCGAATAAAACACTGAAAAGTCTATTAACTCAACAGCAATCGCGCCTTTCTTAAAGTGCGCTTTAACCTCAATATAGGAAACATCATGAAATGCAACTTGGCTTTTTTCAATCGCACGTTTATCAAACACGTCTCTCGGAATGTACTTCATTGCCAAATCAATACCTTTGCTTTTTGCTTCTTCTTGTATGTTTGGAAATAAGCCCATCTCAAACTCGAAACCCAGAATATCTGCCTTAGTTATGCGCTTCTGTCTACATTCTAAAATAATCTCTTCAACAAACAGTCGGGTAACAGGTAAATTAATCGGCCCTACCGCAACCAAACGCCCTGCTTTTTTACCTTGAAACGTTTTAAATTGCTCAATCTTATCTGCCTTGTATGCATGCAAAATTAACTCTAAGAACTTAGTCTCTTTTTGCTCTAGTTGTTTTTGCTGTTCAGTTTCACGCAGGTTAGTATTAACCCCAATATAATGTGCTCGCTCATACTTACCCAAGTTAAGTATTTCAAATGCTCGCCAATTTTTCTCATCTTTTTTAAGTTGTCGCTGCACACCAATCATGCGCTTACGTGTTGTGTGCACACTAAACTTACCCAAGTCTGATGCAATCCACTTACGCCCTAATTTCTCTGCAACTGCAACTGTTGTTCCTGATCCACAGAAAAAGTCGGCAACAATATCGCCTTCATTTGATGAGGCTTTAATAATAGTCTCAATTAATGCTTCCGGTTTTTGTGTTGGGTAATCAGTTCTTTCTTTAGCTTGAGAAGACATAGGTTTAATATTAGTCCACATATCTCCTAACCTATGACCCTTAACATCATCTAAATATCTTTTTACACTTGGAATTCCGTTTTTAGAAAATACAATTGTCCCCTTGCTCATAGCATCGTTAATTCTATCTTGCCCCCAAATCCAATGCTTTCCTGTTGGTGGTGGCAATAATTTTTCACCAAATAACCTAGCATCACCTTGTCCTTTTTGCGTGAAGTCACTTAGGCGATAACGCCTTCCATCATCGTCGGCGTGCCTATACATAGTCTTAATATAAGCCTCATCATGCGCCTCCTTAATTTCATTATAAAAAAATGATTTAGTTTTAGAAAACATAAAAATACTGTCACGCACATTTCCAAATCCTTTAGATTGTGCCTTTGGTGTTGCAATTTTTTTCCACGTGATTTCTGATAGAAAGTTATCTTTACCAAACACCTCATCCAATACCAAGCGCATGTAACTATTAACACGCCAATCACAATGCACGTAAATACTGCCGTCATCTGCAAGTAAATCACGCATCAATATCAAGCGTTCATAAATCATACTAATAAAGCTATCAGCGCCCTTGCCCCAGGTATCCCTATAAGCAAGCTCTTCAATCACACTTGGCCTCTTCGTTAGTGTTTCATCACCAATTTCAATATCCATTGAAAAATCAGCGCCAACATCAAATGGGGGGTCGATGTAAATAAGCTTAATACCGCCCTGTGCTTCAATCTCTTCTCTAAGCGGCCCACTCTTTAAGCTTGAAAGTATTAGTTTGTTATCACCCCAAATAAGCTTGTTATTCCAACCTTTAACCTGCCTGCCTGTTGCAGTGTCAAACATATCAGTTTGCATATTGCGCTTTTCTTCTGATCTTGGCTCATCAACTTGTTCAATAACCTGAAACGGCAATACGACATTAGTAACATCACCAGTCTTGCCATTCCAAACAAGTTCAACTTCTTTTTTATCTTCAAACAGCAAAAATCGGTACTTCTCAGGCAGCGATTTACCTGCCTCTAAGTACTTAGTAATATCTCTAATTTCGTGTTCGCTTAACTTCACTGAATTACCTTATATTTTTTATGCTTTTATTATTTCACTTAATCACAACTGTATGTAATTTATTAACAATTGTA
>JABGOT010000022.1 GCA_018648985.1 Candidatus Ruthturnera sp. | reverse complement strand
CCACACCCGTGCGCGCTACTATTTCAAAATCAGAATCAAAGAAATCACGCTTAAGCACACAAGCCAAACGACGGCCAACTGAAGTTTTTCCTGAGCCCATCGGACCAACTAAAACCACATTAACCCTTGCTTTATTCATCTGATCTATCCGAGCTCGTAATTGGCGCTACAATATGGACAAACACCCTTACCTTTTTTATCAAATTGAATAAAAACTCGTGGATGCATGTTCCATTTTTGTGCGTCTTTTGGCGGACAATGAAACGGTAGGTTTTTGGCTTTCACGATAGAATGGCTTACATGTTTTTGCTGAAAGTCATCTACTGGATCAATCACTTGCACATTCCTTTAGCAATCCAAGATTGGTATTGCTCATTACGACCATATACGCAATCAAAATATAAGGCTTGTAATTGCTCAGTCACCGGGCCACGAGATCCGTTACCAATCACACGATTGTCTAACTCACGAATTGGTGTTACCTCTGCAGCAGTACCAGTAAAGAATGCCTCATCAGCACAATACACCTCGTCACGAGTAATGCGTTTTTCTACAACTTTATGACCTAAATCTGTCGCCAATTTAAAAATCGTATCACGAGTAATACCAGCTAAAGCTGAAGTAAGATCTGGCGTATAAATCACACCATCACGTACGATAAAGAAATTTTCTCCACTACCTTCTGCAACAAAGCCGTCAACATCTAAAAGCAATGCTTCGTCATAGCCATCGGCCAGCGCCTCTTGCAAGGCCAACATTGAATTAATGTAGTTACCATTCGCCTTAGCCTTAGTCATAGCAATATTTACATGATGACGTGTATAGCTTGATGTCTTGATGCGAATGCCGTTTTTCATATTATCTTCACCTAAGTACGCACCCCACTCCCAAGCGGCAATAATGGTGTGAACTTTAAGTGAATCTGCACGCAACCCCATACCTTCCGAACCATAAAAACTCATTGGGCGAATATAAGCACTATCTAGATTATTTTTAGCAACCGCATCTTTTTGCGCCTGGTTAATCTCTTCTTTAGAAAAGCCAATATCCATATTCATAATTTTGGCAGAATTAAACAAACGATCCGTGTGCTCTTCAAGTCTAAAAATTGCTGGTCCATTGGTGGTTTCGTATGCACGAACACCTTCAAACACACCCATGCCATAATGTAGCGTATGGGTTAGTACGTGAACCTTAGCCTCACGCCAATCAACCCACTCACCGTCAAACCAAATTAACCCATCTCTATCGTCAAATCCTGGCATCTTCTTATTCCTTATCTAATTCAAACGCACTGTGCAATGAGCGCACTGCTAATTCTAAATATTTTTCATCAATGACTACCGATATCTTAATTTCGCTAGTAGAAATCATCTGGATGTTAATCCCTTCATTGTGTAGCACTTCAAACATCTGTGAAGCAATACCCGCATGTGAACGCATACCAATACCCACTAACGAAACCTTAACAACTTTATCATCGCTTTGCACGCCAATAGCGCCTAAATCTTCACAAACTGTCTCAAGGATATTGAGCGCCTTAGCAAAATCATTACGATGCACGGTAAAAGCAAAGTTAGTCAGTCCTTCGCGAGCAGATACGCTCTGCACAATCATATCAACTTCAATATTTGCACCACTAATTGCCTTTAATATTTTAAAAGCAATGCCGGGCTTATCTGGCACTCCGATTAGACTTAATTTTGCCTCGTCCTGATTATGTGCAATTCCTGAAATAACCGCTTGTTCCACAATATTTTCCTCACTAGTAATTAACGTACCCACTGGGTTGTCAATCAATGATGACAACACTCTTAAAGGTACTTTGTATTTCGATGCAAACTCAACTGAGCGAATTTGCAAAACCTTGGAGCCAAGCGATGCCATCTCTAGCATCTCCTCATAGCTCACCGTGTTCATTTTTCGAGCATTTGGCTCAATACGCGGATCAGTCGTATAAACGCCGTCCACATCAGTATAAATCTGACACTCATCTGCTTTAAGTGCTGCAGCCAAAGCAACGGCAGTCGTATCTGATCCGCCTCGGCCAAGTGTGGTGATATGCCCATCTTCATCAACCCCCTGAAAACCCGCAACAATAACCACTTTCCCAGAATCTAAACTGGCATGTATGCGATGATCATCAATTGATTTAATCCGTGCCTTGCCATGTTCAGAGTCCGTCACAATCCGCACTTGCGAGCCCAAATAACTAATCGCATCACAGCCTAGCTGTTGAAGCGCCATAGATAATAATGAAATAGTAACTTGCTCACCAGTGGTAAGCAGCATATCCATTTCTCGCAACGACGGTACATCCTGGATCTCTTGGGCTAAAGCAGTCATCCGATTGGTCTCACCACTCATGGCAGACACACTCACCACCAGCTGATCACCTCCATCTGCAAAAGCCTTAATTTTTTGTGCAACAGCTTGAATTCGCTC
>JABGOT010000111.1:7334-16104 GCA_018648985.1 Candidatus Ruthturnera sp. | reverse complement strand
AGGCTTTAAATTCAAAATACCCCAGACATCGATGATGCTGGGGTATTTTTTTGTCTGAGGTTTAGAGATTGCCTGCAAATAACTTGTTAAAAATATTGTAAATAATCAAAACTACCGATAAAAACTCGTAAATATAATCAAAAATAGCCATTTTTTAATGATATTTAGCTAATAAATAACTATTTATTCCCACTTTTACAAAAATTTAAGAAATTTTACGAGTGAGTGTTTATAGGCTCTGATTTACCCAATTAGCAAAGTCTGGAGCGCTGAGTGCGCCGGAAACGCGATCAATTTCTTTGCCATTTTTGAAAATTGCTAACGTTGGGATGGAGCGAATACTGTATTTGGCAGAAATTGCTTGCTCGGCTTCAGTTTCAATTTTGATAAATCGTGCTTTAGGCTCAAGCTGTGCAGTTACTTGCTTAAAAGTTGGTGCAAACTGTTGGCATGGGCCACACCAAGTTGCCCAAAAATCTACCACTAATAATTCATCAGTTTTTTCGATGGCACGCGTGAGTTGTGTGCCGGTCATTGAGATTGGATCACCTTTATAGAGTGGTTTTTTGCATTTTCCACAGTTTGGGTTGTTGTCTAATTTCTCTGCTGGAATGTTGTTGAGCCCGCCACAGCTGGTGCACATTGTAATCATATTTAACGCCTAATTTTTTTTTCATCATTAAGTATTATCTATGGGTGCCGGGTGTTTATTGCAAGTCCTTGCGAGTTGATGGGCGTTTTGAGCGCGAGACTTTATTCTCTTTTTGTTTGATTTGTTCTTCTTTAGAGATAATGCTATCAACTGATACTAAGTCATCAACACTCTGGCTGATTTTTTTAAAGGCTTTTGGCGCTTGGATTTCAATCATTTGTTGTACGATCCATTTTTCATCAACATCGGTCATGGCTGATTTTACCTTTTCAGCAAAATATCTTAAAAAATGATAATCGGGCTCACCACCAACAAAGTCGTAATCTGAGTAATCTTTTGAGCGTTGATTATAGGTATTAACAAATGCCTTCCAATGATTGCCTTCGCCGATACGATCTTCTTTATTTTCTTGGTAATAAAAGGCAGATTGTTTGGCCAGCTTATTAATAAGCTCTTGTCGTTGTTCAGCGCTCAGTGTTTTAAATACTAGACGATCGATAGATTGAATAAGAAAGCAGAGGTATTCGGCAATGACATTAAAGACTTGCTCTTTTTCAATAACAAAGCCTTCGTTGATTAGGTCTTCAAGGTGATTTTTGGTAATGCGCCAGCAAATAAACGCCATAGCGCCACCGATATCTTCAATGGTTTTAACTTGGGTTTTGTGCCACTTACTCTTTACTCGCATTTGGATGCCTTTATATAGACGTGCTTAAGTTTTACTGTGTCTTTCAGATAAGCTAATTTTAGCATTTATACTGCGTTATTTCTTTTTGCTTTACAAGCAAGTAGAGCTACAAAGAAAATGCCTTGTAAAATACTAAAATTATCGTTATAAAAATTTAAGCACGTCTGTATAAAGACATCTTGATTTTAACAGTAAGGGATTTACTCGCAGTTGTAGTTTCTGAAAGAGCCTAAGTCGTTGACGTTGTCAAAACCCATTTGAACTAAATAGTTTTTAGCCGTTGAAGAGCGAGCACCAGTAACACAATATAAAATTACGGCTTTGTCTTCATCAAGGATATTCTTAGCGCCCATGATTGACTGTAATGGCAAATTGACCGCATTGGGTAATGCACCACGTGCAAATTCAGCACTTGATCGAACGTCAACTAATTGTGCGCCTTCAGACAATAGTTTGCAAGCATCGTTTCCAGAAAATGAGTTGAACATAGTATAATCCCCTAACAAGTTTTTTAAGTGAATACGGTTATTAATCGGCATTCAATCTATATAAGGAAACCATTATATAACAATGTTAAGCAAAAAGCAACTAAGAAATGACATTGAAGCAGTGGAATTGGCCTTAAAAAAGCGAAATTTTTCTTTTGATATCAATCAGTTAAACGATTTAGAAAATAAAAGAAAAATAAATCAAGTTGAAGCACAAGAACTGCAAAACTTACGCAATACACAATCAAAATCGATTGGTAAGGCTAAAGCGGCTGGTGAAGATATTAAGCCACTATTAGATGCAGTTGCTGATTTGGGCGGAAAGCTCGATAAAGCAAAATCAGAATTACAAGTGATTCAAACTCAAATTGACGATATTGTCATGGCAATGCCAAACATTCCTCACGAGTCGGTGCCAGAAGGCAACTCTGAAGATGACAATATTGAAGTGTCAAAGTGGGGCGAGCCAGGACAGTATGATTTTGAAGTTAAAGATCATGTTGATTTAGGCGAGATGCATGGGTTGGATTTTGAAACTGCGGCGAAGATATCGGGCGCACGTTTTTCAGTCATGACGGGTAAGATTGCACGACTACATAGAGCACTGACTCAGTTTATGCTTGATCAACACGTTGAAAATAATGGCTACACTGAGGCTTATGTACCGTATTTGGTAAACGCAGAATCACTAACGGGTACTGGCCAGCTACCAAAATTTGAGGCGGATTTATTTAAAACTCATTTGCATGGTGAAGAGGGTGATGCGAAGCCTTTGTATTTGATCCCAACCGGTGAAGTGCCAATTACCAATATGGTGCGTGATACGATTGTTAAAGAGTCTGATCTGCCATTAAAGTTTGTAGGGCATACGCCAAGTTTTCGTTCTGAAGCAGGGGCTTACGGGCGTGACACACGAGGCTTGATTCGTCAACATCAGTTTGAAAAAGTAGAGTTAGTGCAAGTAGCAAAAGCTGAGGACTCTTATCAAACACTAGAGACATTAACCGGCCATGCTGAAGGAATTTTGCAAGCGTTAGAGTTGCCTTATCGTAAGGTGATTTTATGCGCGGGAGATTTAGGTTTTTCAGCGGCTAAAACTTACGATCTAGAAGTGTGGTTGCCAGGGCAAAGCGCGTATCGTGAGATATCTTCTTGCTCTTGTTTTGAAGATTTTCAAGCAAGGCGCCTGCAGCTTAGATATAAAAACCCAGAAACCAACAAGCCAGAATTATTGCATACATTGAACGGCTCTGGCCTAGCGGTAGGCAGAACATTGGTGGCAATTTTAGAAAACCATCAGCAGGCCGATGGCAGCATTAGAATACCAGATGTATTACACAGTTACATGGGCGGCACAACCGTCATTAATTAATTTTTTTTAGGAGATAACAATGAACTTATTAGACTTAATCGTACCACCCGCATTTGCTGCTGCTGACGGCATCAACTCAGATCCATCGGGTTTGAGCCAATTAATCTTGCCAGGGCTTTTACTTGCAGTGATGTATGTTTTGCTTATTAGGCCACAACAAAAGCGTGCAAAAGATCACAAAGCGCTTTTGGCAGCACTGAAAAAAGGTGATGAAGTAGTAACAAACGGCGGTGTTGTTGCCAAGGTAGCCTCAGTTGATGAATCTTTTGCTACATTGGAAATTGCTGATGGTGTGGTGGTTAAAGTGCAGAAACAAGGCATCAATCAAAAGCTACCAAAAGGCAGTGCCAAGATCTAAATTAAGGTATAAATAAACTCATGAATCATTACTCCGCTTTGAGAAATGCGTTAATCGCTTTTTTCTTGTTATTATCAGCGCTTTACGCTTTGCCAAATATTTTTGGTTCAGACTTAGCCGTGCAAGTCTCCAGTGCGGGTGATGCAGCTATTGAGCAGACTGATCTAGCCAAAATTACAGAGACGTTAAAGGCAAAAAACATTGATTACAAATCAGCAGGGCTTTCAAATCGCCGTATTTTAGTGCGTTTTGAAAACAATGCTTCTCAGTTGTCTGCCAAGGATTTATTAAAAGCAGAGTTGGGGCGTAATTATGTAGTTGCGCTTAATCTAGCGCCTTCGGTGCCATTATGGCTGTCAGATTTAGGCGGTAAAGCAATGTCACTTGGTTTGGATCTTAGAGGTGGTGTGCATTTCTTATTAGAGGTGGATATGCAGGCAGTGATATCCATGTCAATTGATAAATACTATAACGAATTACGTACTTTATTGCGTACTGATCGTTTGTATAAGAGTATTAAGAAAGACGGTGAAAGCATTGCTATTTATCTTAAAACAATTGAATCAAAAGACAAGGTATTGGATATTATTAAGTCAGATTTGAGTGATCTGGTTGTTTTAGAAGCCGACAATCAAGATGCCTTGTTGATTCAGGTGGGGATTAGTGATGATGCACAGAAAACGGCAAAAAACAACGCTCTAAAGCAAAATATTACCACCTTAAGAAACCGAGTTAATGAGCTTGGTGTTGCTGAGCCAATTATTCAACAGCAAGGCTTAGAGCGCATTGTAGTGCAGCTACCGGGTGTGCAAGATACCGCCAGAGCTAAAGAGATCTTAGGTGCGGTAGCAACACTAGAGTTTAGACTGGTAGATGAAAAGAACGACGCACAAACAGCGATTCAATCAGGCAGAACACCGATTGGCTCGAAGCTATATTATTTTAAAGATGGGCGACCTTTATTGTTAAAAACCCGAGTGATTACGACGGGTGAAAATATCACAGGTGCATCTTCAGGTATCGATCAAGAAAACAACATTCCTATGGTTAATATTACCTTGGACAATGCAGGTGGTCGTGCAATGCTTGATACCACCAAAAAGTATCTACACCATCGTATGGCTGTGGTGTTTATTGAGAATAAAGTTGAGACGTCATTGGTTGATGGCAAGATTGTTAAAAATCGCTCAACCACCAAAGACATCATTAACGCAGCGACGATTCAAGGTACTTTCTCATCTCGTTTCCAGATTACCGGTATTGACAGTGCACGTGAAGCGCGTAACTTGGCGCTATTGCTTAGAGCGGGCTCGCTTTCAGCACCAATTGAAATCATTGAAGAGCGCACCATTGGTCCAAGCCTAGGTGCAGACAATATTGAAAAAGGCGTATTGTCAGTGATTGCTGGCTTTGTTTTAGTATTGGTATTTATGGTGGCACGTTATCGAGTATTTGGCATGGTGGCGAATGTTGCTTTGACACTTAACTTGGTGATGATTGTGGCGGTGTTGTCACTCTTGCAAGCCACACTTACCTTGCCAGGCATTGCTGGTATCGTATTAACTGTTGGTATGGCGGTAGATGCTAATGTGTTGATTTTTGAGCGCATTAAGGAAGAGTTGGGCGCACACAGCAATATTCAAAAAGCCATTTCAAGTGGTTATGATAAGGCCGTATTAACGATTGCAGATGCAAATATTACGACATTGATTGCATCTTTGGTATTGTTTAGTTTTGGCACGGGCCCAATTAAAGGTTTTGCGATTACTTTATCAATCGGTATTGTGACTTCAATGTTTACAGCCATTATTGTCTCGCGAGCGATTATTAATAAAATTTACGGCGGTAAGAAGCTAGAGGAGTTATCAATATGAAGGCGTTAAATATCCCTACAATTGATTTTGTTGGCAAACGTACGTATGCCATTATTGTTTCGTTAGTGTTGATTGCAACTTCAATAGTTTCGTTATCAACACAAGGCTTAAAGTTTGGCATTGACTTTACTGGGGGTACCTTAATTGAAGTGGGCTATGAGCAGAGCGTAGATTTATCATCTGTAAGAAATACGTTGAGTGAAGCTAAATTCAAAGGGGCAAATGTTCAATACTTTGGCTCTACTAATGAAATTTTAATTCGCCTTGAGCCACAAGCAATTTCTAGCGCCAAGCTTAGTTCAAAAATTATTCACCTACTAGGCGATGGTGTGGATATTCGCCGTGTTGAGTTTGTCGGCCCTAAAGTGGGTGAAGAACTAACTAACGATGGTGGTTTGGCAATGCTGTACGCATTGATTGGTATTTTGATTTATGTGGCATTTCGTTTTGAGTATCGTTTTGCGCTGGGTTCGATATCAGCCCTAATTCACGATGTAATTATCACCTTAGGCGTGTTTTCATTATTACAAATAGAGTTTGATTTAACAGTATTGGCGGCAATTCTTGCAGTCATTGGTTACTCGCTTAATGATACGATTGTGGTGTTTGACCGAATTCGTGAAAACTTTTTATCGACTCGCCATGTGGATCCGGCTAAAATTATTAATGGGGCATTAAACCAAACTCTATCTAGAACGATTATGACCTCAGTCACGACGTTACTGGTATTGTTAGCCTTATTCTTTTTAGGTGGCGAGATTATTCACAGTTTTGCCTTGGCCTTACTGATTGGTGTGGTGATTGGCACGTATTCTTCAATCTATGTCGCTAGTTCAATGATTCTAGCACTAGGCATTAGTAAAGAAGATTTACTACCATCAGAGAAGGAAGAAAAAGAGATGGATGCTAGGCCATAAGGGTTAAGCGATCAGACAATAAAAAGCCGCTAAGATTAGCGGCTTTTTTGTATTTAGTGAAGCAGTTGAAACAGAGTTTACGGTTTAAATTTTTCGAAAACTAAACAAGCATTCGTACCACCAAAGCCAAAGCTATTTGACATCACTCGGTTGAGTGATTGAATGGTTGTTGCTTGTACAATCGGCACACCTTCGGCTGCTTCATCAAGTGTTTCAATATTAACAGATTCTGCCATAAAATCATTTTGCAGCATCAGTAATGAATAAATTGATTCGTTCACACCGGCAGCGCCTAACGCATGACCCGAGAGTGATTTGGTTGAGCCAACGTTAGGAACATTGTCACCAAATACTTCTTTAATAGCGCCAAGCTCTTTAACGTCACCAACTGGGGTTGATGTGCCATGTGCATTGATGTAATCAATTGGTCCGTCTACGGTTGAGATGGCTAATTCCATGCAGCGTTTTGCACCTTCGCCAGATGGTGCAACCATATCATAACCATCAGAGGTTGCGCCGTAACCGGTAAGTTCAGCTAAGATTGTTGCACCACGTGCCTCGGCATGCTCTAAAGATTCAAGCACTAAAGCACCACCACCACCAGAGATAACAAAGCCATCGCGATCAGCATCATAAGCGCGAGAAGCCTTTTCAGGGGTTTCGTTGTACTTAGAAGATAGTGCGCCCATCGCATCAAACAACATGGTTAATGACCAATCTAACTCTTCACCGCCACCAGCAAAAACCACATCTTGTTTGCCCAGCTGGATTTGCTCCATAGCATTGCCAATGCAATGCGCACTGGTTGAACAAGCAGAGCTAATTGAATAGTTAATGCCTTTGATTTTAAACATAGTAGACAAACAAGCTGAAGTGGTTGAGCCCATGGTACGCGGTACGCGATAAGGGCCAACACGCTTAATACCTTTTTCTCTTAAGATATCTGCTGCTTCAACCACGTTTTGGTTTGAAGCACCACCAGAACCCATAATAAGGCCTGTACGTGGATTAGAAATTTGATCCTCATTAAGGCCAGATTGCTTAATGGCTTCGTCTAAGGCGACTGCATTGTAAATCGCAGCATCCGCCATGAAGCGTTTCATTTTTCGATCAATGATCTCATCTGAGTTGACTTCAGCAACTTGACCCGAAACATGAGATCTAAGTCCCATTTTAGCTTGTTCTTCATCAAACTTAATGCCTGATTTGGCTGTTTTTAAAGACTCTAAAACTTCACCACAATTTGCGCCTAAACTAGACACAATGCCCATGCCGGTAACAACAACTCTATTCATTAGAAGCCACTCGTGTCAGTGAATAAGCCTACTTTTAAGTCAGTGGCTTCGTAAATAACTTTACCGTCAACTTCCATGGTGGCATCGCCAATACCCATGTAAAGCTTGCGCGCAATGACGCGAGATAAGTCAATTTTATAAACTACTTTTTTAGCAGTCGGCAGTACTTGGCCAGTAAATTTTATACTACCACCCAGCGCACGACCACGACCAGGGCCGCCTAACCAGCCCAAGTGGAAGCCAATAAGCTGCCACATAGCATCTAGGCCCAAACAACCTGGCATGACTGGATCGTCATTAAAGTGACAACCAAAAAACCACAAGTCAGGATTAACATCGAGTTCAGCAATAATTTGACCTTTATCGTGTTTGCCGCCTTTGTCAGAAATGTGAGTGATGCGATCAAACATCAGCATTGGCGGCTGTGGTAGTTGTGCGTTACCAGGGCCGAATAATTCGCCGTTACCGCATTTGATTAATTCTTCGTATGAATAAGAGTTTTGCATCAATCAGTCCTTGTGTCTGTATTTACCGAAAATTATACTTCAAAGCCCTTTGCTAATGTCGTTTATCACATCACCGACATCTTCCAGCCCAACTGAGATTCTAATAAGTCCTTCGGTAATATTGGCCTGTTGTTTTTCATCATCAGTTAGTCTTCCATGTGTTGTGCTGGCTGGATGAGTAATAGTGGTTTTAGTGTCGCCTAAATTTGCAGTAATAGAAAGTATTTCAGTAGCGTTAATGATTTTAAACGCTGCTTCACGACCGCCTTTAACTTCAAACGAGACAATACCACCAAAACCAGATTGTTGGACGTTGGCCAAGGCGTGATCTTGGTGAGATTCCAAGCCTAGATAGTGTACTTTTTCAACTTGATCTTGATCTTGCAACCAAGTCGCTAATTTTAGGGCGTTATCACAATGCGCCTTCATTCTTAAGCTGAGTGTATCTAAACCCTTCAAAACAATCCAAGCATTAAATGCACTGAGGCTAGGGCCAGTTGCACGAGTAAATGCACTGACTTGTTCAATAATTGCTTCATTGCCCAATACAGCACCCGCTAAACAACGACCTTGACCATCAATGTATTTTGTGGCTGAATGAATCACGATATCAGCACCCA
>JABGOT010000111.1:0-7234 GCA_018648985.1 Candidatus Ruthturnera sp. | reverse complement strand
CGACCTTGACCATCAATGTATTTTGTGGCTGAATGAATCACGATATCAGCACCCAATTTGATTGGGTTTTGTAATGCTGGCGAGAGTATTGCATTATCGACAGCCAGTAAAATATTATTGGCTTGGCTGATTTTGCTAAGCGCAGTGATGTCTACCACTTCACCCAATGGGTTTGATGGCGTTTCTAATAAAAATAATTTTGTATTGTCTTGAACTGCGTCTTGCCATTGGGATAAATCACCCAAATCAACATAACTAATGCCAACATTAAATTTACTAACAATGGTGTTTAATAAGACAATAGAAGTGCCAAACATATTACGCGAAGCAACAATATGATCACCCGATTCGACTAAAGCCATAATGCTGGCAAAGATTGCCGCCATGCCGCTTGAGGTGGCAACGCAAGCTTGAGCACCTTCGAGGGCGGCTAGTTTTTTCTCAAAAGCATCAACCGTTGGGTTGGTGAAGCGTGCGTAGATATTGCCCGGCTCTTCTTTAGAGAACCGACTAGCTGCTTGCTCGGCAGAATCAAAGACAAAACTTGAGGTTAGAAAAATAGCCTCAGAATGTTCTTGCTCTTGTGTGGTTCGATAGCCTTCGCGTATGGCCTTGGTATCGAATTTTAAGTCTTTCATGTTTGGGTAATAATCGTCAAATAACGCTTATTCTACATCATTACAAATCAATTCAGAAGTATCAAGGGTGTTATTTTTTTGCTTGGCAGAATCAGAACGCATAAATTCGATTTGATCAAGATAGTTTTTATCAATATCTTGGGTGACATATTCGCCGTTAAAGCAAGAACAATCAAACTCGGTAATATCTGGATTACCTTGTTGTACACACCAAATGAGATCGTCTAAATCTTGGTATATTAACTTGTCAGCACCAATAGACTGGCAAATTTGATCTACATCCTTGTCATGTGCAATAAACTCTTTTTCACTGGCCATATCAATACCATACACATTAGGGTGACGTACTGGAGGAGCAGCTGAGGCGAAGAACACTTTGTTAGCACCAGCATCACGCGCCATTCGTACAATTTGCTCACTGGTTGTTCCACGCACAATGGAGTCATCTACCAACAAAACGTTTTTGCCTTTAAATTCTAGCTCGATAGCGCTGAGTTTTTGGCGTACTGATTTTTTGCGTTGTTTTTGCCCAGGCATAATAAAAGTTCGAGCAATATAACGATTTTTAATCAGACCTTCAGAATACTTAACTTTTAATTTGTGTGCCAATTGCAGAGCGGCAACACGAGAGGTGTCTGGAATTGGAATCACTACATCAATGTCGTTGACATCCCATTTTCGATGAATTTTATCTGCAAGGCGATCACCCATTCTTAGACGAGATTTATAAACCGAGATGTTGTCGATGACTGAATCTGGTCGAGCAAAATAAACAAACTCAAAAATACAAGGTGAATATTTGGCATTATCTGCACATTGTTGTGTAAATACATTGCCTTCTCGATCGATTACAACCGCCTCTCCTGGCTCAATATCACGCGTAATTTGGTAGCCCAATGCGGTTAAGGCAACACTCTCTGAAGCTAACATATACTTAGTGCCGCCTTCGGTAGTGCGTTTTCCTAAAATGAGAGGGCGAATGCCATTTGGGTCGCGAAAGCCAAAAATGCCATAACCTGGGATCATGCCGATTGTGGCATAAGCACCACGTACGCGTCTGTGTACTTGACTTACTGAATCAAAGATATCTTTTTCATTAATACGATGTTTTTGTAACTTGGCTAATTCACTAGCAAAAACATTCAACAGAATTTCAGAATCTGAATTGGTGTTAATGTGACGTAAGTCTTGCTCGAATAATTCTTTTTCTAACTGCTTAGTGTTGGTTAAATTGCCGTTATGGGCAAAGGCAATACCATAAGGTGAGTTAACATAAAAAGGCTGTGCTTCTGCGCCACTTGAGCTGCCTGCAGTTGGGTAGCGAACATGACCAATACCCATATCGCCCAAAAGTTTAGCCATGTGTTTGGTTCTAAATGAGTTTCTAACCAAGCCATTTGACTTACGCATGTAGAAACGGCCTTTATGCGAAGTGACAATGCCAGCGGCATCTTGCCCACGATGTTGGAGAATGGTTAGGGCGTCATAGATATAAAGCGCCGTGTCTTTTTTAGTGGTGGATAAAATACCAACAATGCCGCACATAGGTTATTTCCTTATTCGCTTTCGATAAATAATAAATGTTGCGACAATTCAGGTTTTATATCTGAAGCCACGTCTTGAAAAGTTCTGAGTGTGCCTTTGGTTTCAACCCAGTAGTCTTGCTGGGCAACCCATTCAATGCTTTGTAGAACTAACACCATAATCAAAATAGCCAAACTGCCTTTGATTAGCCCGATCAGACCACCCAGTAGTTTATTTTTAGTGCTATCAACGTTGCGTGCGTTGAGCGCACTGTCAACGCCATGAAGACCGTTTAAAATCTTTTGAAAAAACGATTCAAGCAAACAAGGCTTGCTCGAGCCAATTGAAATATTTAATGCATTTGAAATAGCAGAGCACACGCCGACAATGACAACAAAGACAATGGCAAAAGATAATCCGATTCGAAGTGACTCATTGGTAATAACAATCTCCATAATGCCTAGCCCAGCAACACCATCTAGGTAGTACCAGCTTGCAACTGCTGTGGCTGCAAAAAATACAAATAAGGCAAATATGCGGTTGAGCGTACAAGGATTGCTAACAGTAGATGAAAGCTCGGTGAGTTTGTATAAAGCTTTTTTGGCTAATAAAACAGCAATGAAAAGAACACCAAAAGCAATGGCTAAGTGTGATTGATGAGAGAGTGTTAGCCAAGTAATGAGCACTGTGCCAGCAAGCCACTGATAAAACAGCCAAGCAATAATAATAGCTAATATTAAAAATGCTAGGTTGATTAACTCTTTAGCAAGTCCACGCTTAATGCCAACTACAAGAAAGCCAATCAAGATGGCAATCGTCAGCCAGTCAGACCAAACTAGTAGGCCAATTGCTTCCCAAATATTTGTAAAAAAATCACTCATTCTTACTCCTTAATTAATCGCTAATTTTACAAGATTATATCGCTATGCGTAGACCATGAAGGTTTAATATTTATCTAGAATTTTCATGGCATCAGCCACAGTGTGAAACGAGCCAAAAATAACAACACGTTGGTATTGCGATGTATTGAGCGCTTGATGGATGGCGGATACCATGTCCTCACAAGTTGTGATTTTGCTTGATAGACTAAATTTTTCGACCAATTCTTGGGTGCTGATTGCGCGATTGACCGAAAGCGGCACAATTAACCATTCATCGATGCAAGATTCGATTGCACCAATCATAAGTTCAATGTTTTTATCTTTAAGCGCCGAGAAGATTGCCAAAGTTGGTGTTTTTTCTGATTTTAGAGTTTCAGCCAAGACTTTTATGGCTGCCTCATTGTGGGCAACGTCTAGCACAATGACTTTGTTATTAATCTCCCTGATTTGAAAACGACCAGGGAGGCTGGCTTTTTTTAGCCCTTTAGATAATTGATTTTGATCTATAGGAAGTGCTGACTGTAGTTGGTTGACCGCTTCAACTGCAAGCGCTGCGTTATATTGTTGATGCTCGCCTTTGAGTGTGATGATGCCTTGATAAGGTTTGTTAACAAAGGTAAGTAAAGCGCCAATATTATCGGCTTGCTTTTGAATGGCGTTAGGCGGGTTTTGATCGCCACAAACACAAGGGGTGTTGCCTCTCATAATGCCGGATTTTTCGAAACCAATGGCTTCGCGTGTATCACCCAAATAGTCGGTGTGATCAATGGCAATATTGGTGATGACACTGACATTAGGGTCTACTATGTTTACTGAGTCAAGTCGGCCGCCTAGGCCTACCTCTAAAACGGCAACATCTACTTTTTCAAAGGCAAAAATAACCAGTGCAGCTAAGGTGGAAAATTCAAAATAGGTTAGAGATGTTTCAGATCGACAAGCTTCAACTGTATCAAAAGCCTGACAGATAATTTCATCATTTGCCATTTTCCCATTAATGTTAAATCGCTCATTATATTTAATAAGATGTGGCGAGGTGAAAGCGCCCACTTTAAAATCTGATTGCTGGTAAATACTATCGATAAAAGCAATGGTAGAGCCTTTGCCGTTTGTACCTGCAACGGTAATGACTTGAAAGGGAGAGCCATCGGGAAATAGCTGTTGATAAACGCGTTGTATGCGTTCAAGCCCAAGATCAATTTCTTGAGTGTGTAGACCTTCTTGCCAATCAAGCCATTCGTTTAGGGTTTTTAGTCTTCCCAAAACTCACCTTCAATGGTGCCATTTTTTTTAGGTTTTTTATCTTCTGAAGAGTCAGTTTTGTGAATAAAAGCCGAGTTGTTTTGGGAGAATACCTTTGAAGCATTCTTACTTAAAAATTGATCGATAAAGTAAGTTCTTGACCAGGGCATTAGGCCTAATAAACCAAGTATATCAGTGAGAAATCCAGGCGTTAATAACAACACGCCTGAGATTAAGATAACCACACCTTCCATCATCTCAAATGCCGGTGTTTGCCCATTAGCCATGGCGTTTTGTGCTTTGGCCATGGTTGACCATCCTTGTTGTTTGAGCAAGGTGGAGCCAATCAGTGCGGTGATAACCACCAGTAGAACTGTAGAAAAACCACCGATTGATTCACCCACAGATACCAGCACATAGATTTCAAGTAGCGTTACAATAACAAATAAAGGGAATAGCATACTTACTCCTTAATAAAAATCAAATCCCAAACACCATGTCCTAGTCGCTCACCTCGGCGTTCGAATTTAGTCACTGGCCGATGTTCGGGCCTTATTGAATAGGTATGGGCACCTAGCGTGTTTTTAAAGTGTGGGTGTTTTTCTAATGTTTCCATCATGTGCTCGGCGTAGTTTTCCCAGTCTGTTGCCATGTGTATTGTGCCATCATCTTGAAGTTTATTTGAAATTAAATCTAGGAAATCTGTTTGCACGATGCGGCGTTTGTGATGTTTTTTCTTGTGCCACGGGTCAGGAAAAAATAGCTGAAAAGACTCGAAGCTGTTGTCTTTGATGTGGTGTTTGAGTATTTCAACTGCATCGTCTTTAATAATTTTTAGGTTGGTAAGTTGGTGTTTGTTGGCTTCATTGATCAGCCTGCCTATGCCGGCTTCATAAACCTCAATGCCTAAGAAATTCTGATTAGGTGTATTAATTGCCATCTCTAGTAGACTATCCCCATTGCCAAATCCAATCTCTAGCGTAATGGGCTGGGATTTTTTAAACACACTGTTTAAGTCGATCAACCCGTTGGAAACATCAATGCCGAATTGTGGCCATAAGTCGATTAGCCCGGTTTTTTGCCCGAGTGTTAATCGTCCAGAGCGTCTGACAAAGCTTTGGATTTTATGTGCAGTCTTTTCCATCAAAAGTCGTAATCAATAATTAAAGGGGAGTGGTCAGAAAATCGCTCTTCTTTATAAACTTCAGCACGTTGTGGCGTACCTTTAAGGTTGGCGCTGAGAATATGATAATCAATACGCCAGCCGGTGTTGTTAGCCCATGCTTGCCCACGATTTGACCACCAAGTGTACTGATCAGTCTCTTGGTTGATTTCACGAAAGGCATCGATAAACCCAGCCTCACCAAAGAGTTGATCTAGCCAAGCACGTTCTTCTGGCAAACAGCCTGAGCGATTCTTATTGCCATTAAAGTTTTTGATATCAATTTTTTTATGCACGATATTGATATCGCCACAAATGATGTATTCTCGCCCATCTTTTTGTAGCGCTTCAAGATAAGGCATAAAACGTTTGACCATAAATTCCATCTTATAGTCTTGACGTTCTTGCTTAGCTGAGCCAGAAGGGATGTAAATAGAGATAACACTAAGATTGCCAAAATCAGCTTGGATAAATCGACCTTCGAAATCAAAATCTTCCCACGGGCTAAAAATTACCCGGTCGGGTTTTTGCTTACAATATAAGCCTGTGCCACTATAACCTTTACGCTCAGCGGGTTTGTAATAAGTATGCATGCCTTTTGGATAGAATTTATCATCCAGTTGGTCTTCTTGAGCTTTGATTTCTTGCACGCAAACCACATCGGCATTTTGATCTTTCATCCACTGGAAAAAACCTTTTCGCTCAGCTGCACGAATTCCGTTGACGTTAGCCGTTATAATTCTCTTCATTGGAAATATTTTAATGATTTAAGAGGATTGTATGCAGCAGTATCAAAAAGACTTTGTAGATTTTATGTTGGAAATTGGCGCACTAAAATTTGGCGAATTCACGCTAAAGTCGGGACGTGTTAGTCCTTATTTCTTTAATGCGGGTTCATTCAATACGGGTGATCACCTTTCAAAACTAGGTAAATTTTATGCACAAGCCATTACTGAAAGCGAGCTTGATTTTGATGTTTTATTCGGTCCAGCGTACAAGGGCATTCCACTAGCTACCGCTTGCGCAATGGCACTCAATGACTCATTTGGCAAAAATGTACCTTATAGTTTTAACCGCAAAGAAGCCAAAACTCATGGCGAAGGTGGTGACATTGTTGGCCATGCACTGGAAGGCGATATTTTGATTATTGACGATGTGATTACAGCCGGCACCGCAATCCGTGAAGCAATGGATATTATTGATGCAAATGGCGCTAAAGCCAAAGGCGTGATTGTTGCTGTTGATCGTCAAGAAAAAGGCAAGGGTGATAAGTCAGCCATTCAGGAAGTCGAAGAAAATTTCGGTATTACTGTTCTAAGTATTATCAGCTTGTCGCATCTCATTGATTATTTAAAGCAAGGCGATGACCAGGCGTTAATCGAGCGTATTGAGTCTTATAGAGATCAATACGGCGTTTAGAACCGAGCTGGGCTATATTGACGGCCTAAGCTTTCAGCGACAGCTTTATGTGTAATGTTTCCTTGATGAATGTTTAAACCATTCATCAAGTTATTATCAAGCAAGGTTTGCTGAACCCCTTCATTGGCAAGTTTAACAATATAAGGCAAAGTTGCATTCGTTAGTGCTAAGGTCGCCGTTTGTGCAACTGCACCTGGCATGTTGCCCACACAATAATGAATAATTTCGTCAACCACATAAGTTGGCTGATCATGTGTGGTGACCTTTGAAGTCTCAAAGCAGCCACCTTGGTCAATAGAAACGTCCACTAAAACCGAGCCTTTTTTCATTAGTTTAAGCATCTCTCGAGTAATCAGTTTTGGTGCTGAAGC
>JABGOT010000130.1:2024-2467 GCA_018648985.1 Candidatus Ruthturnera sp. | reverse complement strand
GAATTCGTGCCTTGCCTTTTGGTACGACTGGGAAGAAAAAACCAATCGCATAAATGCCTTTTTCTAAGAGTTTCTTACTCATTTCTTGTGCAATTTTAGCATCGCCCAACATGACTGGTACGATTGGATGAACGCCGTCATCAACATCAAAGCCAACTTCTTGCATGCCTTTGCGAAAATAATGAGTGTTAGATTCTAGCCGATCACGCAACTCGGTTGAATTACTCAACATATCCAACACTTTAATTGATGCAGCACAAATAGAAGGTGCAAGTGTATTTGAAAATAAATACGGGCGTGATCGTTGACGTAACATATCTACAATTTCTTTACGCGCCGAAGTATAACCGCCAGAAGCACCTCCCAGCGCTTTTCCAAAGGTTCCGGTAATAATATCTACCCTATCCATTACATTGCAATACTCATGCACACCACGACCCGTC
>JABGOT010000130.1:0-2014 GCA_018648985.1 Candidatus Ruthturnera sp. | reverse complement strand
ATTATTTTTATAACGATAACGTGCAGCTTTACACAAACGCACACCATCAATAATTGAGGCGTGATTAAGCTCATCAGAAATAATGGCATCTTCATTAGTAAGAATGGTCTCAAACAGTCCAGTATTAGCGTCAAAACAAGCGGCATACAAAATGGTATCTTCCATGCCTAAAAACTCACTAACTTTTTGCTCTAAGGTTTTATGAATACTTTGCGTGCCGCAAATAAAACGTACCGAAGACAAACCAAAGCCCCATTGAGAGAAGCTGTCTTTTGCTGCTTGAATCACATCTATATTATTTGCCAAGCCTAGATAATTATTAGCGCACATATTAATAACTTGCGAGCCATCTTCAAGAATAATGTCATTTTTTTGCTCTGAGGCAATCACACGCTCGGTTTTCCATAGTCCTGCGGCTTCAATGGCTTTTAAGTCTTTAGCAATACTATCTTTTGCGCTTTTAAAACTCATAACTTTCCTTTATTAATCTTCCCAATTTAAAATTACTTTGCCAGACTCACCCGAGAGCATCGCATCAAAACCTTTTTGAAAATCAGTGTAATGGAATCGATGGGTAATAATATCTTCTAATGGCAAGCCACTTTGTACCATCATTGAACCTTTATACCAAGTTTCAAAAATCTCACGACCGTAAATACCTTTAATGGTAAGCCCTTTAAATACTACTTGATCCCAGTCAATACCTGATCCTGAAGGCATAATCGCAAGCATGGCAATATTACCGCCATTAATCATTAAATTAAGCATGTCGCCAAAAGCGTGTGGTGACCCTGACATTTCTAAACCAACATCAAAGCCTTCAAAAATACCTAAATCTTGCATAAAATCTCGAGAAATCACCTCTTTAGCAACATTAATTGGAATAACTTTTGGTACTACTTTTTTAGCTAAATCTAAGCGGTATTGATTAAGATCAGTAATCACAACATTGCGTGCACCTGCATGCATCGCCACCATTGCCGCCATAATGCCAATTGGGCCAGCGCCAGTAATCAGAACATCTTCACCAACCATGTTAAAAGACAATGCAGTATGTACTGCATTGCCATACGGATCAAAGCACCGCAAATTCATGACCCGTTGTCATTGGCACAGGAATGGTTTTTTGTGCCCATTTATCCCAATTATAAATATGGATATCAGTACCACAAATTGCTGTTTTTTTAATCTTGACTAAAACATCATTATTGCCTACTTCTGGCATCGGAACGTCTTCTAACCAAATACCTTCTTTTGCGTGTTTTTTAACTAATGCTTTCATTCTATTATGTATTTATTTTTTTGTTGCAAATTGTACAAGACTTATCTTTATTAATCTTAATGCTTCTAAAGGTTAAATCCAGTGCATCAATAATCATTAATTTCCCTACCAATTGTTCGCCTAAATTTAAAACTACTTTAATTGCCTGCAAAGCTTGCATCGTGCCCAGCATGCCTGCTGCTGGTGCCAAGATTCCATTATCGGTGCAATTCTCATCACTATTGCCTTCTATTGAATACAGACATTGATAACACGGCTGATCAGCTTCATAACCTTTAAACACTGAAAGCTGACCTTCAAAGCGAATTACGGCTGCTGAAACCAAAGGTATCTTTTGCTCAACGCAGGCCTGATTAACTTTAAAACGTGTATCGAAGTTATCAGTGCCATCCAAAACCACATTCGCTTTTGTTATCCATGAATTTAGATTTTCATCATTAAGGCCCTTTACAGTTGTAACTTTAATATCTGGATTAATGGCCAGCATTTTTTCTTTAGCAGAATCAACCTTGTACTCGCCAATATCATCCGTATGATGAATCACTTGGCGTTGCAGATTGGACAACTCCACTTTATCAAAATCTGCAATAATGAGATGCCCCACTCCTGCTGCAGCGAGATACATAGCGGATGGCGAACCCAACCCACCCACACCAATAAGTAACATGGTTGAATCCAGTAATGCTTGCTGCCCTTCTATACCCACCTCTGGCAAGATGATTTGACGTGAGT
>JABGOT010000023.1 GCA_018648985.1 Candidatus Ruthturnera sp. | reverse complement strand
ATGCAAAAGCTGCCATACAAGCGCTCAACGGCAAGCCTGTTGATGGCAATAAAATTAGAGTTAAAAAAGCAGAGCCAATAAATAACGCCAAATAGTTAACAGAGGTAGTTAAAAACTATTGATTTCAGCAAGTAAAAAGTGGCGACCGCTATTATTTTAGCTATTATTTATTTCGATAACACCAAGGGTTGATGATCTTTTCCAGGCGTGCCCATAAATTACTTCATAGGTGGCCGGTAGTTTTCCATCTTTTCGATAAGACTCATACATCTTAATCATCAGTTGAAATTTGTCTTTACCCATGAGTGATTTTGAGCGAGCGCTTACCGTTTGCGCACCGATGGCTTTGAGATCTCTGAGTAAGTCCGTAACCGTTTGATAGGTAAGGGTGAGTGTTTCCATTTCCATTACTGGTGATTGGAAGCCAGCACCGAGCATTTGATCACCAATATCGTGCATATCAGTAAAGGTATTAACATGTGCTTCACTATCGACCACTGACCAGCTCTTTTTAAGCTCTTTAAGTGTGTCTGGGCCAAAGGTAGAGAATAAGATTAATCCATCATTTCTAAGCACTCTGTGGCATTCTGAGAAAAGCTGTTTAAGATTTGGACACCACTGCATCATTAGGCTTGAAATAACCATATCAACACTATTATCAGCTAGTGGTAGATGATAAGCATCAGCACACAGTTTATTTTTTGATGGATTGTTGTTTAAGGAGGCTTGAGCAAAGTCAAGGCAAATGAGTTGTGAATCTGGAAAGCGTTTGGTAAGTTGCTTACTTAATAAACCTGTGCCTGCACCGAGATCAAGAATAACCTTTGATGTGCCTGAGATAACATCGAGTTTAGCATCGAGACGAGTGGCGATTTCTTTTTGTAAAAAAGCATGTTCATCATAGCGGGATGATGCTTTATTAAAAGCAGATCTTATTTGAGGCAATGTTCAACCGTATTGGCGATATTGTGCATGAGCTTGGGATAGAGGTTAGGCCCTCGATTTAAATTTGATCCAATGATATCGATACTAATGTTTTGTATATTAAAACCCTCTGCAACAGTTCGAGTGCGTTTTGGTGCTATTTCTACTGTTGAAAGCAAACATTCAACCGAGTTGTTTTTAATTGCTTTCCTTGCGTCCAAAATTCTTTTTGCACTTAGTCTTTGCTCGTGGTTGTTAACAACAGAAGTAATAAGATTAAGTTGGTTAGCATTTAAAAAAGGTGCCAGCGCTTGTGAATAGCTTACTATTGGAGTGCGTTTGTATTGGTCAAGTTGTACTTTGATATCGGCATCGAGTTTAGATAAATTTAGCTCTAATGCTTGAAGGTTTTTATTAAAAACAGCTTTATTTTTAGGATCAAGACTAATAAACTTATTGGTGAGTTTTTTTGCAAAAAGCTGCATTTTAGAAACATCTAACCATACATGGTAATTGATACTCGATTCGTCGTGTTCGTCGTGTTCGTCGTGTTCGTCGTGTTCGCTATCAACGACATACAAGGTTTTTTGTTTTGGTAAATTGGTTAGAATCTTGCTAATACCTTCTTCCATATTAGGATTGATTGCAATAACCAAGTCTGCCTTGTTTAGCAATGATATCTGTGAAGGTTTAAGATGAAAATGATGTGCTGATTGTTGTAAGTCTAGTAGCAAATCAACTTCATCGACACCTTGAATGATAGCGCTTGCAATTGAATGAATGGGCTTAATGCTCGCAACAACTTTAATGTTAGCAACTGCATTCAATGAGAAAAAAAATAATAATGTTAATACTATGCGTGACATTTAAACAATTATACCTTTAAATACTGCAGATAACAGTTGCGCGTAAAGGTGCTGGCAGACCTTCAATGGTTAAGTTGTCATCATTAGGATCGAGAAAATCTTGGAGCGATTGGGTGTTGTTACCAATCCAATGTGTGGCTCGCTGTTCTTCAGGTGTAGTTTTGGTAACATCAACCAATTTGATATTTTTAAAGCCGGCTATCTTTAACCAGTCATGCAATGTATCTGTTGATGGCAGACACCAAACATTGCGCATTCTGGCGTAACGATCTTGTGGGATTATTTGATCGCCATAAGTGGCGCTAATCACCAAGGTCTCTAAAACAAGCTCACTGTCCTTTGCCATTACATTTTTAAGTTGTTGCAAATGCAGCATAGGGTCTTTTTGATGATAGAGTACCCCCATTGAAAATACAGTGTCAAATACTGCCTTACTGGGCATTTGTTCTAACTTTAATGGCAAAATAAAAGCGTTAGGCGGTTTGTCAATGAGTGAACGTATTGCTTGAAATTGATAATTAAATAATAGAAAAGGCTCAATACCTAGGGCAATTTTTGCACCAGATAGTGACATTAAATAAGTAAAGTATCCGTTTCCAGCGCCAACATCAAGTACAGTTTTTCCTTTTAATGATTGAATGTGGGGTGTTACTCTATCCCACTTCATGTCGCCACGCCATTCGCTAT
>JABGOT010000088.1:14138-16423 GCA_018648985.1 Candidatus Ruthturnera sp. | reverse complement strand
CCCAGTTTTGAGCGCCATTCATAGGGCCCATGTTAGAACCACCACCGAATGGACCCATGTTGTTTCCACCAGTAAATGGACCCATGTTAGAACCACCGTTCATAGGACCAAAGTTAGAACCTGAATCGAAAGGACCCCAGTTGTTAGCGCCACTCATTGGACCCCAATTAGAGTTGTTACCGCCCCAGCCATTGTTGTTATTACCGAAAAATGCAGATGCAGAAGTTGCTGCTACTACTGTCGCGATTGCGATTGCTTTTGTTACGTTTTTCATATGTCTCTCCTTTTTAGAGTTATTATTTTATATATAGTTTTAAGTAAGATTAAAATCCACTTGCAGGTGATAATACACCACTAACAAGGCTTTGCAACACTATTAGTACATGTTAATGATGTGATATAGATTCAATGATTGAATTTAAAGTGGTACTTGGACGCATCACCTTATTAAGTATCTCTGGATTAGGTTGGTAATAACCACCAAGTTCTACAGCCTCTCCTTGTGCTTCATTTAGTTCGGCAATAATAGCAGCTTCATTGGTAGATAAGGCTTCTGCTACGGGTGTAAACCTAGCTTGCAACGCAGGATCTTGTGTTTGATCTGCTAATGCTTGCGCCCAATACATTGCCAGATAAAAGTGACTGCCACGATTATCTAGCTCGCCCACCTTACGTGATGGTGATTTGTTATTATCTAAAAATTTGGCCGTTGCCGTGTCTAGAGTTGTAGCTAATACTTGTGCTTTAGGCATATCAAATACATCAGCTAAATGTTCTAACGAAACAGCCAGTGCTAAAAACTCACCTAAAGAATCCCAACGCAGATGATTTTCAGACGTTAGTTGCTGGACATGTTTGGGTGCTGAGCCGCCAGCACCGGTTTCAAACAAACCACCACCATTCATTAGTGGCACAATGGATAGCATTTTGGCACTTGTGCCCAACTCTAATATTGGAAACAAGTCTGTTAGATAATCTCTAAGCACATTACCTGTTACCGAAATCACATCCCTGCCGGCTTTCACATGATCAAGTGTAAACCTAGTGGCCTCCTCAGGTGACATAATATGAATTTCAAGACCTTTTGTATCGTGATCTAATAAGTATTGATCAACCTTGTTAATAATTTGCCTGTCATGTGCGCGCTTTTCATCTAACCAAAAGACAGTAGGTAGGCTTGTCGATCTAGCGCGATTTACCGCTAGCTTAACCCAGTCTTGAATTGGTGCATCTTTAACCTGACACATGCGGAAAATATCACCCTGCCCTACTGATTGCTCAAGCAATACTACCCCATCTGTAGAAACAACACGCACCGTTCCAGCTGCTGATATTTGAAATGTTTTATCATGAGAGCCATACTCTTGTGCTTTTTGCGCCATCAAACCAACATTAGAAACAGAGCCCATGGTGGTAGGGTCAAATGCGCCATGTTGTTTGCAAAAATTAATGGTTTCTTGAAAAACACCTGCATAACAACGATCAGGAATAACCGCCATTGTATCTTGCTGCTTACCCTCTTTATTCCACATCTGACCTGAGCTTCGGATCATGGCTGGCATCGACGCATCAACAATCACATCACTCGGTACATTAAGATTAGTGATGCCTTTGTCAGAATCAACCATAGCCACGTCAGGCTGTTTGGCATAGACTGCTTGAATATCACCTTGAATTTCTGATTTTTTGCTAGGCTCTAACGTTTTAATTTTAGTCAATACGTCGCCCAAACCATTATTTGCATTAATACCTAACTCTGCAAAAACTGCTGAATGTTTCTTAAACACATCATCGAAAAAGACGCTGACTGCTTGACCAAAAATAATAGGGTCAGACACTTTCATCATGGTGGCTTTCATGTGTACAGAAAACAAAATATCTTGTTGTTTTGCTTGCGCAATAGCTTTAGCTAAAAAACTCCTTAAAGACGATTGACTCATCACGGCCGTATCAATAATCTCACCTGCTTGCAGTGGTGCCAAAGACTTTAACTGCTCAATTGAGCCATCAAACCTTTCAAACTGGATAGCAAACTGAGTTGCATCATCGATGGTTGTTGATTTTTCAGAACCATAAAAGTCACCTTTAGACATACTGGCAACCAGTGTTTTAGAATCAGCCGACCAAGCGCCCATTGAATGTGGGTTTTTCTGAGCATAGCTTTTAACTGATGGTGGTGCGCGACGATCAGAATTACCTTCACGTAATACTGGGTTAACCGCACTGCCCAATACTTTAGAGAATGTAATCTTAATGGCTTTATCTTCGTCAGTCTGAGGGTTGGC
>JABGOT010000088.1:5292-14038 GCA_018648985.1 Candidatus Ruthturnera sp. | reverse complement strand
TCAGTCAGGGTGTAAATAATCTTAGATTGTTGTGACATGGTGATTCCTTTGAGGGTGATCGATGACCGCATGATTAAAATGAATAGATCATACTTTTTAACGAATAGCTACATTATTTGTAAACGTAGTATTTTAGCATCCTCGCCGTTTGAGTAGTATTTTTTGCGTAAACCAATAAGCTTAAAACCAAGTTTTTGGTAAAACAAAAATGCAGTTTCATTGGATGCGCGCACCTCAATAAACAGCGTATCAAGATTTAAGGTTTGCAACTGCTTGGTTAAATAATCAAACAACTGAGTGCCCAGTCCTTGATGCTGATACTGTGGATGAATGCAGATATTAAGTAAGTCAGCCGAGTCTGGCGAATGTGTAGCAACAAAATAACCCAATACTTGCTCGTCAACAACCAGCAAGCTTGCCAGTGTTTTTGGGTTATTCAAACTGTCAGTAAACTTGGCTTGATTCCACGGCGAGTCATAAACCAAACGCTCAATCGCTAAGGCGTGATCAATGTCTTTTGCAGTAAAGGCTTTAAAGGAAATATTGATATGCTTTGTTATCAGTTTCGTTTTGATAGAAATAACCTAACTCATCAAAATTATTCTCTAACTGAGTAACATCATCAACTTGCAAGCCGATCAACACGCGGCCAAAATCTGCACCATGATTACGATAATGGAATAAAGAAATATTCCAATTTGTACCCACTTTCTTTAAAAAATTAAGCAAGGCACCAGGGCGCTCAGGAAATTCAAATCGGTATAGTACTTCGTTATCAGCATCCGAACGACCACCCACCATATAACGAATATGGGTTTTGGCAATCGAATTGTCACTCATGTCTAAGACATTAAATGACTCAGATAATTTATCAATCAACGCTTCTTTTTCACTCAAGCCCTCACTAAGTGCCACGCCGACAAAAATATGGGCTTGCCTATTAGGCGCGTAACGATAGTTAAACTCTGTAATAGCGTGCTTATCCAGCAACTGACAGAACTTTAAGAAACTGCCGGGTTGCTCTGGAATAGTGGCTGCAATAATAGCTTCATTGTGCTCACCAAGATCAGCACGTTCTGAGATATAACGCAGGCGATCAAAATTAACATTGGCACCTGAGACGATAGAAACCAAATTCTCATTTTCAATGTTATTTTGTTCGACGTACTTTTTTACACCCGCTGTAGCCAAGGCGCCAGCAGGCTCTGCAATAGAGCGCATGTCTTCGTAGATGTCTTTAATAGCGGCGCAAATTTCATCATTACTCACCAACACCACTTCATCTACCACTGCTTTGACAATTGGATAGGTTTGTTCGCCAATTTGCTTGACCGCTACACCATCAGCAAAACGACCAACATCAGACAATATTACGCGCTCACCTTGCTTAAGGGCTTGATAAAGTGTTGGTGAATCTTCCGGCTCAACACCAATAACTTTAATATTGGGTGCGTAATGTTTAATGTAAGTTGCTATACCAGCAATAAGACCACCTCCACCCACAGGAACAAATATTTTGTCCATGTTTGGGTGTTGCCCTAATAACTCCTTAGCGATGGTCGCCTGCCCTGCCATGACTTCAATATCATCATAGGGGTGAATAAATACCAAGTCTTGGGCTTGCTCTAACTGCTTGGCGTATTGGTAGGCATCATCGTACACATCACCATGAAGTACAACTTTACCACCCAACTGCTCGACCGCATTAACCTTAATTTTAGGTGTTGATAATGGCATCACAATCACTGATTCGATGCCGAGTTTGGAAGCAGACAATGCAACACCTTGGGCATGATTACCAGCACTTGAAGCTACTACACCTTTGGCCATTTGCTCTTTAGTTAAGCCAGAGATCTTTTGGTACGCACCTCTGAGTTTAAAGGCATGAATGGCTAACTCGTCTTCACGCTTAAGATAGATGTTGTTTTTAGTGCGCGCACTCAGCTGATGCGCTAAGCTCAATGGCGTAACGCTAGCAACGTCATAAACGCGGGTGTTATTCGCTAAATCAACAATGCTTTGCATGTAGCTCCTTTAAATAGTCAACCGTTACGTAAGTAGCATCAGTGACATCACCTTTAATCAATGTAAAAGGCTTGCCTGGCTCACCTAAGTTATTCAGAATAACGATTGCCTCATCAAACTGATGGGTCTCAGTGTATTCGTTAGTAGTAATCAATGTCTTTAAATTTGCATCAGTGGCTGAAACGATGCCGTTGTGCGAATCTTCAAAAGCGATACAATCTTTTGCATCGAGACTCATCTGCTCTAACACCCAGTGGTAGATATCCCCTGCTGGTTTAAGGTTTGGCACTACATTGCCTGCACCAATCACCTCAAACCAATCTAATGCTTCATGGCCTAAGGTATTGGTGATTAGAGCATCAACATTGGCAGGCGTGGTAGTGGTAGCAATAGCCATTCTTAAACCCGCTTCTCTAGCCTCACAAAATAAACGCTCTACGCCAGGCCTTAAAGGGATCTTGCCTTCGTTAACCAAGCGTACATAAATTTCGGTTTTAAGTGCGTGCACAGAGGCGGCAAAAGCATCTAAATCGTCATGTGTAAAATCAGGTTTGTAATCATTCACATAATGCTTGATACGTAATTGCCCTCCAGTTACATCGAGTAACTTATGGTACAGTTCGTTCGACCAAACCCAATCTAACCCCAATTCTTCAAATGCCAGATTAAAGGCGACTAAATGCCCGTCTCTTTCAGTGTTTGCAAGGGTTCCATCAACATCAAAAATAAGTGCTTGTAATGCCATAAATAATTTTATAATAAGAAATATACGAAATAAATTGCTATTTTAAGTCACTTTCGGTATAAACATTATTTTTTTAACTAACAACCACTATGTCAGAACCTGATTTTCAAGATATTCCCGCTTATACACCCACTAAAAACGAAGAGTTTATGAGTGAAGGACAAACTAAGCATTTTAAATCAAAGTTAGACGCTTGGAGAAATCAGCTAATTAGTGATGCTGAATCTACCATTAATCACATTCAAGAAGATTCTACTCCAGTTGCCGATATTAATGATCGCGCCACACTAGAAGAAGAGTTTGCACTAGAGCTTAGAACACGTGATCGTGAAAGAAAGCTGATTGGCAAAATTGAAAAAACACTGCATGCAATTGAATTAGGTGACTACGGCTATTGTAAAACTTGCGGCACTGAAATATCACTAATGCGCTTAGAAGCTCGCCCTACTGCTGATGAGTGTATAGACTGTAAAACCATCGCAGAACGTAAAGAAGTCTAATTTTCTCTCTACTGCGTTGAATTTTAAAATTATTTAGTCATTTAGATCGAACTAAACTCCTTTCATAATTCTAAAATCTGCCTTGCGGAGAAGAAAAATACTTGAAAATTTAAGATAGAAAATCTAAAAATGCTGATAAGACGTGCAAGTCTTATTTAAACCCACAATTTCCAAATCTTGGTTTTTTGTAATAACACCAATCTTTGTTAATTTAATATCCAGTTCTTTTGTGATTAATTCAAGCTGATCAATATTATCCTTTGGTACGGTAAAACACAGCTCATAATCATCGCCTCCTGCTAAAGGCAGACACCAATCTTTAGTGTTTTCAACATACATTAGCACTTCATCGCTAAGTGGAATATCGCTGATATCGATACGTGCACCCAACTTTGATCGATTAAGGATGTGACTAAGATCCTGCTCTAACCCATCAGAAATATCGATGCAGCTATTAGCAACCCCTAGAAGTTTTTTTCCCAACAATACTTGTGGCTCTGGTGTGTTAAATTTTTTAAGTATTTTTGCACCCGGTGTTTTATCTCGTTGTATTTTTTGCCACGCTAATGCCGCATCACCAAGAGTGCTGGAAACAAAAATAATATCATCAACATTAGCACCTGAACGTAATAATGCTTGATTTATGGGTAACGTACCCGTTACATTAATCGTAATACTTAAATGACCTTTGGTGGTATCTCCACCCAAAAGAAAGAGGTTATATTTTTCGGACAAAGTTTTAAGTGAAGACGAAAAACCTTCAAGCCAAGATTCATCAATATTTGGCAGTGTTAACGCCAAAGTAAAATACAAAGGTGTGGCGCCCATGGCTGCCAAATCACTCAGATTAACAGCAAGTGCTTTGTGCGCAACATCGGCTGCTGAAGTGTTAGAGGGAAAATGCACGCCTTCGATCAGCGTATCAACACTGGTGGCTAATTTATGTTGCTCGGGTATTGAAATAAGCGCACAGTCATCGCCAATACCTAAAAAATCCGGATTATTTGTTTGCCAATTGAAATACTTTTCAATTAAGTCAAATTCATTCATTGAGGGTGTTTTTGCATAAATGCCTGGTCAATCTCTCCACGCCCTGCATTAAACATAGATCCTGAGCCCAGCACCATTGAAACCAACACAGCGAAAAATAATGGTACCACACCTAGAAGATCTAAAATAGAATCTATAATCTTGCTACCATCCATACTGGCTGGCGCGTCTGTGCCAATAACCAGCGACAATGAAGTAACTAAAAAATAAAACACATAAGCGCCAATCAAGAGTTTATAACGGCCCAATGAAAGCTGCCAATGCAAGTACACCAAGTGCGGGGCATTCTCTTTGGTTTTCTTGGTGCGAAAAAAAGTATAAGCAATAATGCATAAAGAAATTGCAATAGAGCTACTAATGGCTGAGCCCATTGACAAGCTAAATAGCTTAATCATCCCCAGCGAAAAGAACAAATGCACAATCACCATATTAATAGTAAATAGCTCGTGAGGTGTTTTTGCGCTTTTCCTGTCTTGGGCGTCAGCTTTAATTGTGGTTAACATAATAAAGTTATACCATAACCCTTGTTGGATTACATGTAGGCGTTTTCTTTTTGCGAGTGATCAGTTGCATCACGTACTGATCTAATTTCCGGGAAAAGCGACTTTAACTGTGTTTCAACACCTTGCTCTAACGTAGACTTAACTGAAGAACAACCTTGGCAACCACCACCAAAATTAAGAATAACATCCATATCATCAGTAATTTCAACCAACTCTACAAAACCACCATGAGAGGCAAGTTGAGGGTTGACCTCAGCGGCAATCGTGTATTTGATTTTTTCTGCTAATGGCGCATCGTCTTTCGGCGCCTCACCTTTGGCATTCGGCGCTGTAATAGTGAGTTTTTTAGCAGAACCCTCTTCTTTTAAAGCAACTTCAGAATCTTTTAAATAATCAAAATTACTCTCATCAATAAAAGCATTAAAACCCTCGTACCCAAACTTAAAGTAAGTTTTGCCTAAATCTTTAGAATAGCAAAAATTAAAAGTCACTGCAGCAGCGGGTGTACCGGCTTTTTCAATGTCGACCTTTAAGCCTAAATCTTCTTCACCTTGCTGGGCAAATAATTCGGCTACGTAGGTTTGGGCTTCGTCAGTAATGTTAAACATGGTTATCCTTTATTAAAAATTATATTGTCAATCAATCGAGTTGATCCTAAAAAGACTGCGCATAATATCGCAATTTTACTTGTATTATCAGTGATTTGCTTAAGGGTATTTGCATCTAATGCTTCAAAATAATCCACTTTAAAATCTACTGAAAGTGTATTTTTTGCCGTATTAGTTAGCATTTCAACGGTTGTATTGTTTAAATAATCTTGCTTAGCTTGAAGCAACGCTTGATATAAATAAGGGGCTATTGCTCTCTCGTTTTCAGACAAGTATTGATTTCTCGTACTCATCGCTAGACCATCTTCCTCTCTAATGGTGGGTTGCGACAACACCTTAATTTCTGGAAAATATTGAGTAGTCATTTGCATAATTAGCAACAACTGCTGGTAATCTTTTTGCCCAAACACAGCCACATCAGGGCTTACAATCTCAAACAATCGATGCACTACTTGTGCTACCCCATCAAAATGCTCTGGCCGAGAAACACCACACAAGATACCACCCAACTCGCCAGCTACAATATCATTCTCTAAGTCTTGAGGGTAGATTTGATCAGTATTTGGCGTAAACAAGCCATCAACTTGGTGTTGCTCTAGTAGAGTAATATCTTGTTCAAGTGTGTTGGGGTATTGGTCAAAATCTTCATTCTCACCAAACTGCGTTGGATTCACAAATACACTGACTATCACCTTGTCTGCCTTTTGTTTGGCTAGCGCCACTAAAGCCAAATGCCCATCATGCAGGCCACCCATAGTCGGTACAAAAGCGATGCTCTGACCTTGCGATTTCCACTCGTTAAGCTTGGCTTGTAAATCTGTAATTGTATTGGAAATTTGCATCATTTTTGTATAATTATTTGTATAGTTTTGAAAAACTATACAATCTAATAACTGTGCTCATCGCCTGGAAATGACTGATTTTTTACAGCGTCGATAAAAGCATTAACAGCACCTTGAATGTCGCTATTGCCCTTTAAGAAGTTTTTAACAAATTTTGGCATGTGGCCTGTATTAATACCGAGCATGTCGTAACTAACCAACACTTGCCCATCGCAATCAACCCCTGCGCCAATACCAATCGTTGGAATAGAAATTGCTTGGCTGACTTTCTTAGCCAGCTCTGCAGGTACGCATTCAAGTACCAGTGTTTGCACACCCCAAGACTCTAAAGCCAGTGCATCGTCAATAATTCGTTTGGCACTTTCATCATCCCTGCCTTGTACTTTATAGCCACCCATTTCAATCACTGATTGAGGTTGCAGGCCTAAATGCCCACAGACCGGAACACCATTAGCTTGCAAAATTTCAAAAGAAGCTTCGTGTTCACGCCCACCCTCAAACTTCACCATTTGTGCACCAGCATCAATCAAACGCTGAGCATTTTCTAATGTTTGCTCAGCGCTATCGTAACTTTGATAAGGCATATCAGCGATCAACAATGCATCTTGGATGCTTTTTGACACTGACTGAGTATGGTAAATCATGTCTTCCATGGTAACACCAAGTGTGTTTTCACCACCTTGAATTACGTTACCCAGTGAATCACCGACCAAAATAACATCAACACTACACTGATCAAACATCTTAGCAAAAGATGCGTCATAAGCTGTCAAGCAGGTGATTTTTTCACCCGATTGTTTAAAGGCTTTTAAATCACTAATCTTCATAATTTAATCAACTCTGAAGTGTCTATTTGATCAATCAATGCTTGTAAAGGGCCTAATACAGGTACTTTAAGATCTGATTCTAATTCAGATAATGGTACCAATACAAAAGCCCTATTCATCATTTCAGGGTGTGGGATGATTAGTTGCTTTGATGCAACCACTTGCACACCATAAAGAATAATATCCAAATCAATGGTTCTTGCACCCCATTTTTTTTCTCGCACACGGTGCTGCTTGGTTTCAATTTCTTGACAGACATACAACAATTCTAACGCAGTTAAATGTGTGTCTACTTGGCAAACTGCATTAATGTAATTAGGCTGCTCAGAATTATCAATGGGTTTGGATTGATACAGGCTAGACAAAGCCACCACTTTTACATCTTGTGTCGAGTTAAGCGCAATCAGTGCGTCTTTAATTTGTTGTTTTGGGTTGTTAAGATTAGAACCCAGTCCGATATAAGCTAACAAGTGATTAACGTGCCAACATGTTCGCCATTGGCTAATCTTGTTAATACATCTGGTGCTTTGCCAGAAGCAATGATAGTGGTTGTATTTGATTCAGCAGCTTTTTTAGCGGCCAATACTTTGGTGTACATACCACCAGAACCTAAAGAGCCGCCTGTTCGGCCAGCAACTTTTTCAAGTTTTTCATTGTCTACACGAATAGTGTCAATCAACTTAGCATCGGTATTTTGACGAGGGTCAGCATCATACACGCCGCCTTGATCAGTGAGGATAATCAGTTGGTTCGCACCGACTAAATTAGCCACCAAGGCCGCCAATGTGTCGTTATCACCAAATTTAATTTCATCTGTAGCAACCGTGTCATTCTCATTGACAATTGGCACTGTGCCAAAATCTAATAAATTGTTTAATGTGGATGAAATGTTTTCGTAGCGATCAGCATTAGTAAGGTTGTCATGCGTTAGCAAAATTTGCGCAGTATGCATATCATGCTTAGCAAACAAAGATTCATAAGTTTGAATGAGGCCCATTTGCCCAACGGCTGCAGCCGCTTGAAGTTTGTGGATATCATCTGGTCGTGTGTCCCAACCTAGGCGTTTGATGCCTTCAGCAATTGCACCAGATGAAACCAATATCACCTCAATATCTTGTTTAGTCAGAGTAACGATTTGCCCTACCCAAGAGGCGATAGAAGTCGTGTCCAACCCCTTGCCATCGTTGGTTAATAATGCAGAGCCAATTTTAATTACCCATCTTTGTTTAGCCATTTTCTTCTACTAATTGAAATAACCCATATACTAAGTCTTTACAACCTAAGCCGTTCAGTGCAGAAATATTAAACACTTTGCCTTGGTAGTTAATATTGTTTAAAAAATCTTTCACTATTTTATCCCTATCACTCTCAGGCAATAAGTCCATTTTATTAATGGCCAAAAGTCTTGGTTTGTTAGCCAAATCTTGATCGTACTTCGCTAACTCATTTTCAATGGTTGAATAGTTTTGAGCAGGGTCTGACGCATCAGCCGGAAAAATATCCACCACATGTAATAACGCTTTAGCACGTGAAAGATGCTTTAAAAATTCAAAACCTAAACCCACGCCTTCACTGGCATCTTCAATCAAGCCTGGAATATCTGCCATAACAATATGCGTATCGTTTAACGACACCACGCCCAAAGA
>JABGOT010000088.1:0-5192 GCA_018648985.1 Candidatus Ruthturnera sp. | reverse complement strand
AGTTCATCGGTTTCTAAATCGTACACTTTAGTGCCTAAAGGGATTTCAACGGTTAAATGTACAGCTGACTTACCGCGCTTATTTTGGCCTTGACCTGGTTGGCCATTTTTAGCCCTAAACAAACGATTAAAGCGAAACTCACTCAGTGTGTTAAGCCCTTCTTGTCCGCGAAAATAGACATGACCGCCATCACCGCCATCACCGCCGTCAGGGCCACCGTCAGGGATATATTTTTCTCGACGAAAACCTAAGCAGCCTGCGCCACCTTTACCGGCTTCGATACGAATACTGGCAGAATCAACAAATTTCATGGGCGCTCTTTTAAAAACCACTAAAATACAATGCGTGTATTATACCTTTTATCAATGAATCGAACTCTCTACAGCTTAGTCGGATATTTACTTTTACCAATCATGGTGTTGCGTTTGTTAATCAAAGGCTTAAAAACACCTGCCTATCGACAAAGAATTTTCGAACGGCTTGGGTTTATTAGCAAAATCCCAGTACCTATTATTTGGGTGCACTGTGTCTCAGTAGGTGAATTTAGAGCGGCGACAGTATTAATCGACCAACTGATTAAAAACTACCCTGAGCACCGCGTATTGGTAACCACCACCACACCGACAGGCTCACAAGCCGTACTTGAGCATTACCAAAGTGAAGTGCTGCACCTTTACTTTCCATTTGATTTACCTTGGGTTGTGAATCGTTATATTAAGCAAATTAACCCCGCTATTTGCATTTTGTTAGAAACAGAAATTTGGCCTAATTTGATTCACGCTTTAGATAAAAACAACATTCCAAGCTTATTGGTAAATGCCAGACTGTCGCAACGATCATTAGAAAAATACCAAAAATTTGCACCAAATTTAGCCTGGAAAACTCTAAACAAATTCACAACAATCGCCACACAAAACCAAAACTCTGCCAATCGGTTTATTGAATTAGGTGCAGATACCGGCAAGGTTGTTGCAGTAGGTAATATTAAATTTGATCAAAATCCAGTGGCTGATAAAGCCATTAGTAAAAAAATACAATCCATTACCGGCAAGCGCAAGGTTGCGGTCTTTGCCAGTACGCATAAAGGTGAAGAAGCGCAAATCATAGATGCCTATCTAAATCATAAAGACAATATAGATGCCTTATTGGTAATCATTCCCAGACATCCTGAGCGCTTTAACGAAGTCTATAAATTAGCACAAAAACATCAGCTTAACGTTATCAAACGATCAAGTAACAAACCATGTAAAGATTGCGACCTACTGCTAGGCGATTCTATGGGTGAGATGATGAGTTATTTTGATATTGCAGACATTGTGTTTATGGGTGGCAGCCTTAACAACACGGGTGGGCACAACATGCTTGAGCCTGCCGCCTTATCCAAGCCTATTCTATTTGGCCCAAATGTGTTTAACTTTGCTGAAATATCGTCTGATTTGCTAGAAAAAGGTGGGTCAATCCAAGTACCTAATGCGGATGATTTGTTTAAATCTATTGCTGAATTACTTACAGACACTAAAGCAGCAAAAGCCTTAGGAAAAAATGCCAATCAATACTTTAAATCTCAGCAAGGTGCGGTAGACAAACTGGCCAAACAAGTTCAGTTATTTTTGCATTAAGTTTTGTCTAACAAAGTCAGCCGTTCTTTGGTTGGCGTCTTTGGTCGCCAGATCGTCTGCAAAGGTTCTCACGTGTGATGGTCTAAAATCAAACCCTCTGCCAACACCTGGGTAGATAATTAATTCGGCATCTATACCTCTGTCTTTCAACACATCAATACCAGCCATAATCGGGCGCATTCTTTGGTATTGATCATGCTCACCAACAAAAACAAGTGTGGGTACGTTTAAATCGTTTAGCTCTGGCGCGTATTGGTAAATTTGCTTAACTTCAGGTGCATTTGGATCTTGCCAATGCGGATAATAAGCCACATAACAAGCAATTTTTTCATCTTGTTGATTGTGTGTTACTAACGCTTTTAACGCCATATATCCGCCACGTGTGTGTGACACCGTGCAAGCCTTATTACCGATAACATCATCACGTTGTAACAATGCACCAATACCTTTAGCCACATGCTGATCATAAAGATAATTGTGCTCAATTGGGAATGGTGGGGTCATATAGGTGCCAAACATGTCTGGCGCCAACACAACAAAACCACGTGCCGCCAAACGCTTCACCCGTGGCAGTGTCCAAGCGCCTAAACCACGACGACCGTGCTGGAATAAAACAGGTAAATACTTGCCAGGCTTGGTAGGTTTAAATAAAAACGCCTCAACCTCAACACCCTCATCCATATAAGTAATTTCTTCCATAGAAACCTCATAATTTTGAGGTACGGGTAATTGTCCCTCTTTCCACCAAGCATCGTCCCACCAGCGTTTTTCTTTATCTTGCGGATAGCTGATATCAATCCAAGGTTTAGACGGGTGAGGAGAGGCCATCACCAAGCCAGAAAAAATAAAACAACAAGCAGTTGCACCCAATAATAGATTTTTTAAATTAAACATTGTCATCACCCCAGTAACGTTGCATCTCATAAAACAAAAATGAAGCACTCCAAGTGATTAAAACAAAACCAACCAAAGCCTCCATACCCACTAAAAACCGAATATTACCAAAGGGCTCGATATCGCCAAAACCCAATGTGGTGAAATTAGTAAAGGAAAAATAAACACTGTCTAATAACGACCCATCAAAATTACCTTTAATCTCACCCCAAGAATGATCTTTGCTCATAAAAAAATAACTCAGTGCAAATAACCATATTTCTACCACATGAGCAATTAACGCAATAAAAACAACCGCTACAATCCTAAATCGATGTTTAATTTTTATTTTAGGAACCAATGTGGTTGCTCGATACAAAAATTCATAATGAATCAGCACACTCAATGCCACAATAACTGTATTTACCAAAGCCGCTAGCCACATAATCAAAATTTCTTTATAATCAAAGTGATTATTGTACTTAAGAAATATCGGAAAAAATCAAAATGGGTTGTTGTAATACAAAAACTGACGAAAAAACACTGTGTTATTGCTTTAACATTAGTGAAAACGCCTATTTAGAAGCGCTAAAATCCGGAAAAGGCAGTGTTTTGAAAGATTTTGTAGTGTTTCAGACCAAACACAACTACTGCAACTGCGAAAACCTCAATCCTTCCAAGCAATGCTGCTTAAAAGAATTTAAGAAAATAGAAAATTCGCAAAAAACGTGAATGAATGCCTAAGCGCCTTCTTTCATGTAAATCTCAGAATCATTGTCCAAAAATTCAGCTGACTTTTGATCCATCTCCACTTGTATAGCATTAATCTTGGCGATTTCTGCCTTATCCATGGTTTTGATTTCTTGAGTGATTTTCATTGAACAAAACTTAGGGCCACACATAGAGCAAAAATGAGATGTCTTTGCTGCTTGTTTTGGCATGGTTTCATCATGGTACTTGCGCGCCGTATCTGGGTCTAAGCCCAAATTAAACTGATCTTCCCATCTAAACTCAAAGCGCGCTTTACTTAAAGCATTGTCACGAATTTGCGCACCAGGATGACCTTTAGCTAGATCGGCTGCATGAGCAGCGATTTTGTAAGCAATAATACCTTCTTTAACATCGTCCTGATTCGGCAAGCCTAAGTGTTCTTTAGGGGTTACATAGCAAAGCATTGCACAGCCATACCAGCCGATTTGCGCTGCACCAATCGCTGAAGTAATATGATCATAACCTGGAGCGATATCGGTAGTTAGTGGACCTAATGTATAGAACGGCGCTTCACCACACTCATCAAGCTGCTTATCCATGTTTTCTTTAATCATCTGCATTGGTACGTGACCAGGGCCTTCGATAAAGGTTTGTACGTCGTGCTTCCAGGCAATTTTAGTCAATTCACCTAAAGTTTCTAGCTCGCCAAATTGCGCTGCATCGTTGGCATCAGCAATACAACCTGGGCGCAGACCATCGCCCAATGAAAAAGTAATGTCATATTGCTTCATGATCTTGCAAATATCTTCAAAATGCGTATAGATAAAACTCTCTGTATGGTGTGCTAAACACCACTTGGCCATGATAGATCCGCCACGAGATACAATGCCAGTAATACGATCAATGGTGAGTGGTACATGCTTCAGGCGCACGCCTGCATGAATAGTAAAATAATCCACACCCTGTTCAGCTTGCTCAATTAAGGTATCTCGGAATACTTCCCAAGTCAGATCTTCAGCAACACCTTTTACTTTTTCTAAGGCTTGATAAATAGGCACAGTACCAATCGGTACTGGCGAATTACGAATAATCCACTCACGAGTTTCGTGAATATTTTTACCCGTAGAAAGATCCATAATCGTGTCAGCACCCCAGCGAATACCCCAAACCATCTTATCGACTTCTTCTTCAATGCTTGAACCCAATGCTGAGTTGCCAATATTACCGTTAATTTTCACCATGAAATTACGGCCAATAATCATCGGCTCAGTTTCAGGATGGTTGATATTAACTGGAATCACCGCGCGGCCACGAGCGACCTCACTACGAATAAATTCAGGGGTAATTTCATCTGGGATTTCAGCGCCAAAACTCTCGCCTTTGTGCTGGCCAATTTGGTCTTTATAATCCTGCCATTTGCAATTTTCACGAATGGCAATATATTCCATTTCTGGTGTAATTATGCCTTGCTTAGCATAATGCATTTGAGTGACATTTTTGCCATCTTTCGCACGTCTAGGCGTCTTTAAAAATTCAAAACGTAGTTCGTCTAATTCAGCATTATCAAGACGCTCATTAGAAAAAGTTGAGCTCATGCCTTTTAGTGTTTCAATATCACCTCTTTCATCAATCCAGTTTTCACGAATGTTATTCAGACCTTTGCGTAAATCAATATCAACACTTGGATCGGTGTAAACACCCGAGGTATCGTACACATGAATAGGGTCATTTTTTTCAGCTAATTCACCAATGGTGTCTGTTAGTGTAATTTCACGCATTGGCACTTGAATATCTGCACGTGAACCCTCAACATAAATCTTATGAGAGTTAGGAAAAGGCTGGATAAACGCCTCTTTGACGCTTGACATACTGACTAAGGTTTCGCTTGATTGCTTCATTGTTGTATAATTCGGTGAAATAACTTAAGAATAACTAAAGATGACAATTTTAACCCATAGACCACGTCGTATGAGAAAACACGCATATACC
>JABGOT010000037.1 GCA_018648985.1 Candidatus Ruthturnera sp. | reverse complement strand
CGCTTACCACCAAAAAGTAGTAATACAATGACTAGAATAATAATCAGTTCAAATGGTCCTGGCATCATGTTTCTTTCTCCTGTTGTTTAGTTAGTTCTATTGGCTTTTTCTGTCAGTCCCGATAAGCCAAATCGTGATGATAATTCATCTTGTATTTTATCGACTTCTATGTCTTTGTGTCGTAGTAATACTAGTGTGTGAAACCATAAGTCAGCTACTTCATAGATGATCTTATCTTGTTCACCATCTTTAGCCGCCATAATGACTTCGGCAGATTCTTCACCGATTTTTTTTAAGATTTCGTCTAAGCCTTTTGCATACAAAGAAGACACGTAAGATTCATCTGCCTTGGCAGATTTACGATCTTCAAGTACTTGCTCTAATTGTTTTAGAATATCATCCATAAATATCTTTCGGGTCTTTTAATACATCTGCAATAATCAGCCAATCACTCTTGTCTAATTTTTGAAAAAAACAAGATTTTCTTCCAGTGTGACAAGCGATACCACCTATTTGTTCTACTTTGAGCAGGATAACATCATTATCACAATCTGTATAGATTTCTTTGATTAATTGTGTGTGCCCTGACTCCTCACCCTTAAACCACAGTTTTTTTCTAGAGCGAGAATAATAAACCGCTTGTTGTTTTTCAATCGTGAGTGCTAATGACTCTTTGTTCATCCACGCAAACATAAGGATTTCCCCTGTTTCAAAATCTTGGGCGATTGCAGGTATTAGGCCTTGAGAGTCAAATTGTATTTGTTCTAGTGCGCTCACGTGTTTACTGGTGTGTTAATATAAAATAATTGATTTTACCGCTAGTATTTACTCACATGAAATTATTTATCTTGTGCTTTTTAGTTGCTATTAATGCCTTTGCTAAGGTTGATAACTTTACATTAGAAAGTGATCGGACTTTGTACATTGTTGATGGTGACAGTATTAGTATGCAAATGCGTATTGCAGGTATTGACACACCCGAGATTCGACAAAAATGCCGGAAAACAAAATCAAAGACTATTGATTGTGGTCGACTCGCCAAAGATTATTTAAAGAAAATATTGAAAAATCTACCGGGGAAGTTATCGATAGAGCCTGTAGGCGTTGATCATTATCAGCGCATCTTAGTTAAGGTTTATAGGGGCGATGAAGATATTGGTAAATTAATGGTAGAGGCGGGTATGGCATACTCTTATAAAGATACTTATCGACAAGAAGAAGAAACCGCTAAAGCTGAAAAAATAGGGTTTTGGAATTTCTACACTCCACCGATTGAACCATATAAGTGGCGCAAACTTAAAAGGAAATAAGTGGCTACCTCATTGTAACCAGCTCTTCAGCACTACTCGGATGAATCGCAATCGTGTCATCAAACTGTTTTTTGGTTGCGCCCATCTTAATCGCCACGGCAAAACCTTGCAGCATTTCATCAGCACCATGACCCATGATATGACAGCCGACAATTTTTTCATTATCACCCTCACAAACCAACTTAAGAGCTGTCGTGGTTTTGTGATCTAGCAAAGCATCTGCCATTGGCGTAAATTCTGATTTGTAGATTTTTATCTTGTCAAATTTTTCATTAGCTTCGTCTTCAGTGAGTCCAATGGTGCCAATCGGTGGATGAGAAAACACCACAGTGGCAATGTTATTGTAATCAAGATGACGATCAGTCATGCCATTGTATAGGCGATCAGACAGTCTTCTACCAGCAGCAATGGCAACTGGTGTGAGTGGCGCTCGGCCTGTGGCATCACCGAGTGCAAAAATGTTGTCGATATTAGTGACTTGGAATTTATCAGTTGGAATAAAGCCACGCTGATCGCATTCAACGCTGGCATTTTCTAAGCCAAGGTGCTGCGTCATTGGGTTTCTACCCACTGCCCAAATGATTTGGTCAAATCCAGAAAACTCACCTTTGTTAGTAACAACAGTTTTGTCGTCGGTAACTTTATCAATTTGAGTATTGTGGTGGATGGTAATACCGTGCGCTGTATAGTCTTTATCTAAGGCGTCTTGAATCATTGAGTCAAAGCCGCGTAATAATTTTTCAGCCCTACCAAAGATTTCCACCTCTGAACCCAATGCATTAAGTACACCTGCAAGTTCCACACCAATATAACCACCGCCAATCACCGCTACTTTTTTAGGCAGGTCTTCTAGTTCAAAAAAACCATCCGAGGTAATACCGTGTTGAGCACCTTCAATGTGTGGAATAGAAGGCTCACCGCCAGGGGAAAGTACAATATGATCAGCGGTGTAAGTTTCACCATTAACTGAAACTGTATTTTTGTCAACCAACTTCCCAAAGCCGTGAATATAGTCAATGCCTAGGTCTTCTAAATATCCATCGTACCAATTGGTGATGCCTTTAATATAATTATCTCTGCCTTGTTTGAGTTTTTTCCATGAAAAATTTTTCATCTCAACATCAAAGCCAAAGCCTTGAGCGCTATTGATTTGTGTTGCAGTATTAGCAGCAAACCACATGACTTTTTTGGG
>JABGOT010000024.1 GCA_018648985.1 Candidatus Ruthturnera sp. | reverse complement strand
ATGTGATTATTAATGCTACCAGCGCCTCACTAGATGGGCAAATGCCGACTATTGCCAATGGTGTGGCTAATGATGCCATTTGTTATGATTTGATGTATGGTGCGCAAACGCCATTTATGGATTGGGCAAAAGCCAATAACGCCAAAATGGTTGTTGATGGTTTAGGTATGCTGGTAGAGCAAGCAGCATCGGCTTTTGAATTCTGGACTGGTAAGCAGCCCAATACCCAAGAAGTGATTAATAATTTACGGAGCTAAGCGCTCTACTACCCAATTATCACCTTGTTTTTTATAAACAAAACGGTCGTGTAATCGATTTTCCCTTCCTTGCCAAAATTCAATAGTGTGTGGCACCACACGATAACCACCCCAAAAATCTGGCAACGGCACTTCGCCTTTATTAAATTTGGCTTTCATTGATTCAAACTGAGTTAATAACACTTGCCTAGATGATAATTGTGAAGACTGATTAGATGCCCAAGCGCCAAGCTGTGAATCTTTTGGACGCGAAGAAAAATACTTAATAGAATCTAAGGTTGATATCTTCTCAACCACGCCAGAAATCTTTACTTGTCTTTCAAGGTCTAACCAGGGGAATAACAAAGCCGCCTTTGGATTACCTGTAATTTGTTTTGACTTCTTAGAGTTGTAATTGGTAAAAAATACAAACCCCTGCTCATCAAATGACTTTAACAACACAGTTCTAATGCCGATTTCATCACTGTCTGCCGTCGCAAGACTCATGGCATTTGGCAGGGTCAACTCTGCTTGGGTTGCTTGCTCTATCCAGGTCTCAAACTGCACAAATGGATTACTATTAAGCTCAGCGCGTGTAATGCCATTACTAGTAAACTCCTGCCTTAAACTGTTTAAATCAACACTCATTTTTAGAAAGGAAGAAACTTACTCTTCTTAGCCTCAGTCAAATGATTTGAAATTAAGTATTTAATCGGCGGGAAGTGCTCTGCAAACTTAAGCACAAACCGTCTCACTTGCTTAATCACTGGTGCATCATTGGTAAATAGAGCCACAATACCATTAGTGCCAAAAAACATAAGTCGAGTTAAATTGATGTGCTTTTTCTCAAACAATTTAAGCAATGAGGTTGAACCAATGTCTTGTCCATGAGTTAATGCCTCTTTAATTAAGGTTGCTAATATATCTTGGCCCCTTAATCCTAAATTAAACCCATGCGCTGTCACCGGATGCATACCAACAGCCGCATCACCGATAAGCGCAAAACGATCTGCAATAAAGGTTTGTGCATGTACGCCAACTAAAGGATAAGAATGTCGCTCGCCACTTTGGGTCATTTGCCCAAATACACCTTTAAAGTCTTTTGTAATCTTAGCATTAAAATCTGCATCAGACATATCTAGCATGGCCCTAGATTTATCTGTAGTCACGGTTAAAACAACAGAAGACGCATTACCAACCATTGGCAACAAGGCTAGGGTTTGTCCGTAGTCAAAACATTCTAATGCGACGTTATTATGTGTTTTTTCATGTTCCATCTTAGTGACGATCATCACCTTGGAGAAATCTTTCATTAATGCGGGTATGCCCACTTTGCGACGAATATTTGAAAAACGACTGTCTGCTGCAATGACTAATTTTGCCTCTATTTGGTCGCCACCAACAAACAATACTTTTGAATGTGTCTCGCAGTATTCAACATCATCCACCATTGAATCTGTTTTAATGGTGATATTTTTCGCTTGACTAACGCGCTGATACAACGCCTGTCGAACTTGATAATTTGGCACCAAATAACCCAATGCCTCAATTGAAGAGTCATCACTTTTAAAGTTTAATAACGAAGGTGAGTCACCATCAAAAACTTTTGCCTCTCGCAAAGGTGCAACCTCTGCCTGATTAACCAAATCCCAAACACCGAGTTTTTTTAATATTTTAAGTGACAAATGCGTGAGTGCTATTTCTCTGCCATCAGACTTGGGGTTGGCAATAGCATCAACATCGGATTTTTCTACCACTAATACATTCACATCAGTATCAATCATTGAGCAAGCAAAACTAAGCCCTGCTGGGCCACCACCAATAATGACTATATCGTACGCAGTTTGCATGTTTAAATTCAAAATAATGAGATAATAAGCCTATTATAACTACCCAAGCTACTGATGATTTACGTTGTTATTCAATTTGGTTGCATTATTTATTTACTTATTAATGCACAATTCGACCACCTAAACACGCCAAGTGCTGTGCTTATTGCACTTTCAATTGTGGTTGGGTTAATGGCAGTTGTCAATATGAAACCTGGCAACCTTAATATTGTGCCTACATTAAAAGATAAGCATCGGTTGATAACTCATGGTATTTACCAATTTATTCGCCATCCTATGTACACCAGTGTATTGCTATTTTGCTTGGCATTGACTTTAACCATTGGTGGCAACCAATCAATCATTGTAATGATTACCCTATTAATTGATCTAATATTAAAATCAAACTTAGAAGAGAAATTACTGAGTGAACGCTTCGATAATT
>JABGOT010000025.1 GCA_018648985.1 Candidatus Ruthturnera sp. | reverse complement strand
TGTTAAAGGGTATGGCTCAATGCCAATTAATGATGCTATTGATAGAGTTAAGCAAAGGCTTAATATTCAAAGTAACCACTCACACTATGTTTTCAATAGAACCGTTAAAACAAATTTTCCCCAGAAAAACTCTAAAAATCTAGTAATTTTTATTCAGGAAAGTGTTGGCGCTCAATTTGTGGAATCTGTCGGAGGTGAAGCTGGAATAACACCTAATTTCAACAAGCTATCGAATGAAGGGCTTTTGTTTACTGATGCATATTCTAATGGAACAAGAAGTATTAGGGGTTTGGCTGGATTGGTTGCAGGAAATTTTTCTGTACCAGGAAAGGGTGTCTTAAAGAGAAACAAGTCGCAACAAGATTTTTTTACTATGGCCTCTTTACTCAAATCCGAGGATTATGAAACTGTATTTTTGTATGGCGGTGAATCTAGATTTGATAATATGAAAAGCTGGTTTTCAGGCAATGGTTTTGATCGAATTATCGAGCAAACTGATTTCATAGACCCGCAATATGTTGGATCTTGGGGGGTTAGTGATGAAGATTTGGTGATTAGATCTAACCAAGAGTTTAAGGAATATTATAAAAATAATCAAAAATTTTCAGCTGTCATGTTTTCCACTTCTAATCATGCGCCATTTGACTACCCTGAAGATAAAATTGAGCTAGTAGAAGGTGTCGAGGTTAAGAGTGTAAAAAATGCTATTAAATATGCAGACCATGCCATTGGCAAATTTATCAAATTAGCCCGCCAAGAGGATTATTACAAAGATACAATTTTTGTTATTGTTGCTGATCATGATGTTCGTGTGTATGGTGATGATCTTGTGCCAGTAAATCGTTTCCACATTCCGGCATTGATTCTTGGAGGTGACATCACTCCAGAAAAATATGAAAAAATTGCCACACAGCCGGATATTCTTGCAACTTCTTTAGATTTAATCGGTATTGATAAATTAAGCTACCCAATTCAAGGTCATTCTATTTTTTCAGATAAAAAACAAAATATTGCTCTAATGCAATTTAATGATTATTATGCACTCAGACAAGATAATAAAGTTGCTGTCATTAGGCCAGGTAAAGAGGCTTCAACCTTTGCTTATCAAGATGAAAAGCTTAATCCAATCGAGCATGATATGGAGCTTGAACAAGATGCATTGGCATTTATTCTAACGCTTGATCATCTGTACAACAACAACTTGCACCGATAAAATGTACAGGGTTTTAATAGAAGTGCCAACATGGCTAGGTGATTGCATTATGTCTACACCAGCTATTGAAAATATAGTTAATTTATATCCAGATGCTAACATCACTATTTTCGGTTCAGCTGTTTCAACTAGGGTATTTGAGCACCATCCTAATGTACAGCGCATTGTTATAGATGATAGTAGAAAGCAAAAATTTAGAATTTTTCATCTTTATAAACAGGCGAGGCAATTAGGTAGATTTGATTGTGCCATTTCATTTCGTCGAACTTTGGCAAGCAAGCTATTTGTTTGGTTTTGTGAGGCAACGCTCAAAGATAATTACAGGCGATATACCAAGCGGGCCATTCACCAAGTTATTCGATACAATGACTTTGTTAATAAAGTATTTAAAGTAAAGGCTAGTGCCAGCCAATTAACTGTTCACAAAAATCCAAAGTCTAAAGCCATTAAGTCGGATAAAACAATGTTAGGAATCAATCCGGGCGCATCATATGGTAGCGCTAAACGCTGGTATCCACAGGAGTTTGCCAAAGTGGCAAGTGAATTATCAACTCAGTATGATATTGTGATTTTTGGCGGACCTAGTGAGGCTGATATTGCTGGTGATATTGAAAAAGAACTGATTAAAAATGGTGTTAAAAATTATCAAAATTTAGCTGGCAATACAACTATTCCAGAGTTAATTAATAATATTTCAAATCTTGATTTGTTTATTACCGGTGATAGTGGTCCTATGCATGTTGCTGCGGCATTTCAAGTGCCTACTGTGGCAATATTTGGCCCGACTAAAGACGATGAAACTTCGCAATGGATGAATGATAAAAGTGTAATTGTGAAGAAAAATCTTGACTGTCAGCCTTGTATGAAGCGCACTTGTCCTCTAAAGCATCATAATTGCATGAAATTAATCACTTCAGCTAAAGTGATAGATGCTGTAAATAGACTAGGCTAGTCTTTAAATTCTAGATCAATTAAATGGCATATCGTATGCCCAATGACGATGTGCATCTCTTGAATGCGCGGTGTGTCATCAGCAGGCACAACTAAATTAACATCACATAAAGTATTCATCTCGCCACCATCTCGACCGCTAAAACCAATCAGTTTGCAGCCTAGCTCTTGTGCAGTTTTAAGTCCGCTAATCACATTGCTACTACTACCGCCTGTACTGATGCCAATGACTACATCGCCCTTATTTACTAACGCCTCTACTTGACGATCAAACACGCGATCATAGCCATAATCATTGCCGATTGAGGTTAGAGCTGAGGTGTCGGTGGTAAGTGCAATGGCTGGTAAGCCTCTAC
>JABGOT010000086.1 GCA_018648985.1 Candidatus Ruthturnera sp. | reverse complement strand
TAATACTAGCGCCAGAGCCAACAGCATCATCAATAATTAGTGTTGTTTTAAATTTTGCTTTATTGTTAACAATAAAAGTATTTTGTGCATTTTCTATTCTGTCTTCTATTTTTTTTAAGGTTTTTTGCGGCACTCTAACATCGCCAATAACCTTAAGAACTTCAATTTTCGCAAGACTAAGCGACAACTCAGATTCTAGTACCTTCATAAACTGAATTTGTCTTGGTACGGTTGGCGGCACAAAAACTACCGAGTCAATATTTTGACTTTTAATCATTTTGACAATTGCTGGCTTGATAGATGCAGCTATCTCTTTCATCTTTGATCTATCTTCCCCTTGCTTTGCGTACAACAGTTTTTGCCCCATTTTGGTTTTTCCAAAAATTTCCACCGCATAAAAATCAAAATAAAACAGTTTGTCTACACAACAGTTTTCGCCAAAAGTTGTGTTCATTTTTTTGCTGGCATCTAGCAGATCATTGTCTTTTTTCTTTTGGTATTTTTCAATAACTTTTTTAAATTCTTCGGCTTTTTTACTGATATCAAAATTTCGCTTATTGCACCATTTTTCAAATCCATTAATGCCAGACAGCTCTGTACCTGCGGGCTCAATAAAGAAGAAGTTTTTATCAACAATGCTTTTGGTGTCTGTATTAATTTGGTAGTCTGAAATGGTTGTGTCGTCAGTTATTGCTGTATAAAAAACTTTTGGGGCTGAGCCTATTTTTTTAATAAATCCCATTTCTACAAGTTTTTTTAAATGGCGATGGATCATTTGTCGATTGATATCAAACTGTGTATTAATATCAGCAGGGCTTGTCATGTCTGAATTTTGAATATACGTCAGTATCTGTTGGCGCGTATCGGGCTTGCTATTTTTATTATCTGTATATTTCATGGTTAATAGTATACAGTGTACAGTGTACAGTACATAGTATATTATTTAAATAAGTTAAATCAGCAACTTCACCAACAAAACATCTAATCTTCATTTTTGACTAACAATCAAAAAATATAATTCAGTTTATTTAATGGAGTTATCTAATGAACAAACTGAATATCTTATCAAGTGGCGTGGTGGCGCTTGTATTAACAGCTAACGTAATGGCAGGTGGTGATCCGCGCGATTTTGGCCCAGTAGAATCATTTGATTCGCTTGATTCGATGACTATATCTAGTGATGAGATTATCGAGCAAGAAGTGATTAGTAAGCCAAGCTTAGGCATTATTATCACCGAAGAAGTGCACAATACTTGCAAGAGTAAGTTGAACTTATCTGAGAGTAATGTTGTTAGATTTAAAGAAGCGCTGTTTAGTGGAAACCTGTACAACATAGGTCCATTTGATGCTTTAGGCACTTTGTTTTCACCCGGGCGATGGGATAACTACTTTGATTGTGTAAAAATGCACAGTGCATCTAAATAATTAATATTGACTTTGTATTCAATATTAATTACAATGAATACACTATAACCAATTGGAGTCAATATGTCTCAAACCACAATGACAGTTAGGCTAAGCGGCGATTTAAGTGATTTTGTTGCAAATAATGTCGATGAAAATGGGTCTTACGAAAATATAAGTGAGTATGTTCGTAGCTTAATTCGCGATGATAAAAAACGATTTGAACAAGAGGCTTTTGAGAGACTTAAAGCCGAGCTAACACTGGCTTTTTCTGCACCAGACTCTTCTTACTCAAAGCTGAGTGCGGAAGATATTTTTAACAGAAATAGCTAAACAAAATCTATGCTTAATGTACAAAACTCCGCCTCATTAAAAATAGATGAGATATATCGATACACAATAAAAACTTGGGGAAAAAAACAAGCCAAAATTTATATTAACGGCTTGTTTGAATCTTTTAATAATATTGGTAGTAATTTAGTTGTGTCTTATCCAATGCCTGCAGATTTTGGCATTGATGGCTTTTATTTGAGATATGAAAAACACTATATTTATTGGAAATATTTAGATAATGGCGACATTGGTATTGTTACAGTACTGCATGAACGCATGCATCAGATTAAGCAGTTTAATCAAGAAAGATAATCGGTGAAATATCAAAGCTAGAGATTTTGTTTTTTGAGCCACTAATGATATTTTTTAAGCTGCAAATCAAGCCTGTATTGACTTGTAAAAAATAGTCAAAAAAAACAGCAAATCTTCACCCAAAACACATTTAATTTACGCTACAATTGAATACAAATTCAAGTCGAATTTTTAGTCTTTTTGTTAATTTATTGTTGTTTTTTATAAATCAGCTGTAGACTCTTATTCCCTTGATTTTACTCATATTTTTTATAATTTTAGGAGGCTTTATGGAAGAATTTAAAGACATTGGCGTGACCTTGGATGTGGTGCTATCAATACCGGCAAAGACTAATGCTGAAGCCTATGAAAGGCTTGACAATATGGATGTATTAAAGCTACTAAAACTGGCGGTTGAACAGTGTGAATTTAAAGAGCTAGAAAGCGCAACAAAACATTAAAAATAAAACAAACAAATAACCAAATAGGGGATAAAAATGATTAGAAGATCCAAAGGCCACGCGGTGGTAGAAGTAATGAATATTGACAGAGAAATTAGAGCGGCATTTAGTAAGCTTGTGGATGCAATGGCATTTCATAATAATGATGAAATTAACATCGAAAAAGCCAGAATGCAATTTAAAAGAATTTCTGATCGAGTGATCCGTGATTTTGAAGAAGATATGTTGGCTTTTCCGGCGTATAAAGATTCACAAAGACCTGTTGACAGAGTGATGCGCGCTTAGCGATGTCGTTGTTTAATATTTTTACCAATCGAAATCAAGTCTCTGGCGTATCAAATGAGTTTGCTAACGCTGCTTGCCAATGCGTACAGCAAGAGCTGGATTTATCTGAGCTTAATTGGATGGATACCAGTGCGTATACACGCTCAAAGGAGATGCTAAGACATAGCTCAGCTATTGCTATTAGAACACGCTTGGCGTTTAACAAGCAAAGAGATTTGTTTGAAGGGGTGTAGGGCTTGATCGCACCAGAAGTATTAGAGGTATTAAGACAAGAGTCAGCTTTTATTACTAGCCCCATTCATGGTGCTAAACACTGGCAAACGGTAGAACGCAACGGACATTATCTTGCTAACTTTAATGGTGCTGATAAAGCGGTACTGTCTTATTTTGCGTATTTTCATGATTGTATGCGTGAGAATGAAGGCCGCGACAAAGGGCACGGCCCTAGAGGTGCTGTATTCGCTATGAAGCATCGAGATATCATTGATCTTAATGATGTGCAGTTTAAGCAGCTGACAGACGCTTGTAAGGGGCATACGTACGGCACACGCCCAGCATGCATCACCATTAACACTTGTTGGGATGCTGATCGGCTAGATCTTGGCAGGGTAGGAATTGATCCTGACGCTAGTTATTTGCATAATGATGAGGCCAAGCGTATTGCCGATGAGTGTGATTTTGCAAAACTAATCAACTTCACAGTTAAGGATAAATCTAAGCAAGGCATTAACAAAGTAGTGTTTGATCTAGACAATACTCTGATTTGTGAAAAAGGTGAGCGTGTACGATTAGGTATGTTTGAGTTGTTATCTTCATTAAAGTCGAATGGCATTGAGATGAGTATATGGACTGCTAGCACTAGGGCTAGAGCTGAGTCAATTATTGATAAGCTTGGTTTGAATGAGTACTTTATTGATGTGGTGTATCGAGACGATTATGACCCTGATGCAACTTGGGGTAAATCTTTACCTAAGGATATTCGATATAGTAATGGCGATATGCTGGTGGATGATAGCAAGAAGAATATTGAATTTGTAGAATCTATTGGGCTTAAGGGTTTTCATATTACGCCGTATATCAGCTATGTAAACCCTGAGCCAGATTTGGACGAGTTAGAGCAAATACACGTCATGATATTGCCTGAGGTGGCATTTAAGATTAAACGAGAAAGTCACCTACTTAAGCGCATCAAACGATTGTTTGCTAAAAATAAACCAGTGCCTAAATGGATTGAATGTTGATTGGTGCTATTTACAGCTTGAGTTAAATTTATTATTTTGTTATAATACTATTAATCGTATTATTTAAGGTGTTACTATGAATATTGTTGCAAATGAACTTAAAACCCGTGGTGTTGGCGTGTTTGACGAAATATTAAAGCATAATGATGAGGCTATTATTAGTGTTAGGGGGGAATCTAAATACGTTACAGTAAGTCTTGAGAGATATAATTATCTGCGTGAATGTGAGCTTGAGGCTGCATTGCAAGAAGTAAGGGCTGAAATTAAGGCTGGTAAAGGTGAGGTAATGAGCGCTGACGAACATCTGTCTAAGCTTTAATGTATCAGTTAGTTTTTACACCTTCGTATGAAAAACGAGTCAAGAAGTTTTTTAAAAAGCACCCTGAAATAAAAAAACAATATGCCAAAACCATTAGGTTAATGGAGGCAGATCCTTTTCATCCGTCACTTAGAATACACCCGCTTGTTGGTAAATTAAAAGAACTGCATTCAATTTCAATTAATTTAAGTTATAGAATTAGTATTGAATTTATGATTGAAGACAAGAGAATTACTCCTGTTGATATTGGCACTCATGACAAGGTATATAAGTAAATAAGCGTTACAACAAAAAAAGCCCGCATCAGCGGGCTTTTTAATGGGTGTTGCTTAAGGTTATCCTTAGAACGGAATATCGTCATCAAAACCAGCGTTATCGACTGGCGTGATAGGGTCTTGAGTGGCTGCAGCTTGTGCTGGCGCTGCTGATGCACCAGCTGGTCTTGGTGCGCCACCGGCATCGTCACGACGATCTAACATTTGTAGTGTGCCGTTAAAACCTGATATAACGATATCAGTGGCGTATTTTTTAACACCGTCTTGCTCGTAGCTTCTGGTTTGGAGTTTGCCTTCAACGTAAACTTTAGAGCCTTTGTCTAAATATTGGCCAGCGATCTCGGCTAGTTTGCCAAATACACTAACGCGGTGCCATTCTGTTTTCTCTTGTTTTTGTCCGGTATTTTTATCTGTCCATGACTCTGAAGTTGCGACTGATAAATTGGCAATTGCGTTGCCGTTTGATGCGTATTTAACCTCGGGTTTTGCGCCTAAATTACCTACTAAAATTACTTTGTTGATTCCTGCCATTTTGTTACTCTCCCGTTGGTTTTTGTTGTTGCATGGTGAGCATGATCCCCCACCAGATTATTGCCATTAATGTGGTGAATAAGAATACACTATTTAAGCCGTAAGTGTTGTAAATCCACCCGCCAAATACACCACCAATGAATGCACCTAAAAATTGAGAGGTAGAGTACATACCCATTGCTAGGCCACGCTTAGCGCTGGTTGCAGTTTTTGAAATAAGTGAAGGTAGCATGGCCTCCATGGCGTTAAATGCGATAAAAAATAAAGTCAGTAAAATAAAGAAGGTGGTGTAGGTGAGTGGGGTTTGGTAAAACAAGATTTGACTCATGATCATGATTGAAATAGCAGTAAGAATCATGGCCTTATGTTTGTGGTATTTTTCAGCCAAGATGATCATCGGCAGCATACCAACAAATGAAACCAGCATAACTGGTAAATACATGGTCCAGTTGTCTTTTAAATCGGTAGCAACAATGTTGTTTTCAACCAGTAGTATCGGCATCACAATGAACGCACAAGTAAGGATTAAATGCAGGGTGAAAACACTAAAGTCTAGCTTTAGAAGGTTGGCATTCAAGACTTGTTTAATATTGGAAATAGAAAGCGTGTATTGCGCTTGTGGCTTAACATAAGGCAGGGTAAACACAATGCCTAGTGCTACAATAGATAAGCCAGCAATGACCCAAAACAACCCTGAAATACCTAGATTAACCGTAATCAGTGGGCCAATCAGTAACGAGAGCATGAACGCCATGCCGATTTGCATACCAACAAAGGCATTGGCTTTGGCGCGTTGATCAGGTGAAACAAAATCAGCCAAAAAGGCCATTAGCACTGCAGAAATTGCACCACCACCTTGTAAGGCTCTACCAACCACAACACCAATGATGTCAGTAGCATTAGCAGCGACTACACTACCAATAAAGAAAATAATAAGGCCAACAATAAGCATTGGTTTACGGCCGATTTGATCAGACAAATAACCAAATGGGATTTGTAAAAGTGCTTGAGTTAAGCCGTAAATACCAATGGCAAGGCCAATTAAATAAGGCGTGGTGTTTTCATATTGAGTGGCGTAGACCGAGAAAACTGGAAAGATCATAAACAACCCGAACATACGAGTTGCCATAATAGAAGATATCTTAAGCGCGAAAAAGCGCTCTTGCTTGTTCATTAATGTGAGTTAGTTAGTCTTCTAAAGAATAGTGTGGCGTATAAAGCGGGTAGCTTTTTGCTAGTACGCGACGAGTATCTTTGGCAAATGTATCAGCACTGATTACATCGTAGTTATGCGCCATTAAGTGTAGTGCTGCAGGTATAGAAGGTGTGTTTGGGTATTTTTCAATAATGTATTTGCTGCGGTTAATAGCGGCGATGTTAGCACCTTTTTTGGTGTAGTAAATTGCCACAAAAAGCTCGTGTCTAGATAAGATGTTTCTAAGGATGATTAAGCGAGATTTGGCTTCTTCAGCGTATTCAGTTTTTGGGAATTTGTCAATCAAAGCAAGGTAATAATTAAAGGCATCGCGTACTGAGTTAACATCGCGCTGAGCGTTGTCAGTAATGTAATCGTCTAGGATTGAACGAGATTTGTCTTCTGAGATGACGCCACGTAAGTAATAGGCATACGGGGTAGAAAAGTGATCAGGGTAAAGCTTGATGTAGCTGTTTAGGCGATCAATGGCTTGGTCGTAATCTTCACTCTTGTAAAGTGCGTAGGCGATTTCTAGTTTGGATTGTAGGGCGTATTTTGAGCCTGGGTAGGCTGCTTGTAATTGCTCGTAAAGCTCGATGCCTTTATCTAGAGAGCCAGCATTAATTTGCTCTTTGGCTTGTTCAAAAAAAGTTTTTGGTGACCAACCTTTGGTAATAGACTCTCTTTTGGTTTCTTCTTCCCAGAAACAACCACTCAAAGATAGGGTTAAGAAAGGCAAGATTAAAACAAGTTTGAGTATATTTTTCATTGATTTTAGGTAAATTTATTACTGATATTGCGTAGCATTATACTGACGTGGTTGTATTATAATGGCAAAGATTTATCCATATTTTAGCCCTATATTTTTTAGATGAGTTTATTTGAAAAAAGAATCTTAATTAGTGATCTGTGTGAGACGCTGGACACCTATATGTCAACAGATCAGGTTGAGAATGTCTATCAAGCTTACATTGTAGCGGCTACGGCGCATGATGGGCAATATCGCCGCTCAGGCGAAGCCTATGTATTTCACCCGATTAACGTGGCGATGATTTTGGCTGAGTTAAAGCTAGATTATTATTGTATTGCAGCGGCGTTATTGCACGACTGTATTGAAGACACCACTCTAACACACGAAGACATTGTTAATGATTTTGGTGAGGAGGTGGCGCATATTGTACAAGGCGTGTCAAAGCTAACGGGCTTAGAGTTTCATTCAAATATTGATCAGCAAGCGCAAAACTTTAGAAAGCTATTTTTAGCCATGAGTACTGATATGCGGGTGATGATGATCAAGCTGGCTGATCGTTTGCACAATATGCGCACACTCAAATCAATGAGTAGAAAAAAGCAATTACGTATTGCTAAAGAAACAGCTGAGATCCACGCACCTATTGCTAGGCGTTTGGGTTTAAACAGTATTAGAGTTGAGCTGGACAACCTGTGTTTTGAAATTATCAGCCCTTATCGTTATAAAGTGCTAACGCGTCAAATCAAAAAACAATGTGGTAATCGTAAAAAGATCATTACTCATATTCAAGGGGAAATTGAAAACCGATTAAACCAAGAAGGTTTGAGCAAGGTGAAGATTACCGGGCGCCAAAAACAACCTTGTAGTATTTATAAAAAGATGAAAATCAAGCAGTTGAAATTCTCTCAAGTGCTTGATATGTATGCTTTTAGAGTGATTGTAGATGATGTGGCGCAGTGTTACCAAGCGCTGGGCATTATTCATAATTTGTACAAGCCTTTGCCTGGCAAGTTTAAAGACTATGTGGCTTTGCCAAAATCAAATGGCTATCAGTCATTACATACGGTTTTGTTTGGGCCGAATAAAATCTTTATTGAGGTACAGATTCGATCAAAAGACATGCATTTTGTTTCTGAATACGGTATTGCTGCACATTGGCATTATAAGAGTGACAGTAGTAATCCTGCAGAATTGGCCAGTAATTGGCTGGGCTCGTTGTTAGAGATTCAGCAAAACTCAGGTACTTCGGTAGAGTTTTTAGAAGAAACCAAAACTGACTTATTTCCTTCAGAGGTTTTTGTATTTACCCCTAAGGGTGAAATTATTCAATTACCTTATAAATCAACGGTGTTGGATTTTGCCTACGCAATCCATACCAATGTGGGTAATCAGACGGTAAAAGCCAAGGTGGATCAAGTTAATGCATCGATTTCAGCCGAGCTAAAATCAGGGCAGACGATTGAAATTATTACTAATAAAAAGGCCAAGCCGCATCCAACTTGGCTACAAATAGCGGTTACTGCTAAAGCAAAAGCCTCTATTAAAGTTAAACTTAAAGAGGAGTCTGCTTCTGAGTTGATTCAGCTGGGTGAGTATTTATTGAGTAACGCTTTAGAGTATCAGGGTGGTGGCAGCCCAATTAGCGAAGAGAGTTGGGCGGCGTGCTTGCAAGATTTTAAGTGTGACTCTAAAGAAGATTTGTACATGAAAATCGGTCTATCTGAGGCAATGGTATCTGTTGTACTTAACAAGCTTCAATGCGATGGTGATCATTGTGTTATCAAGAATATCAGTATTACAAAAACTCAAGGCAAGGCAATTAGTTTTGCCCATTGCTGCTATCCAATTCCGGGCGATAAAGTGGCCGGTGTACTAACCACCAGTAAAGGCTTGGTAATGCATCGATTTGACTGTGGCAATTTGATTCATGCTAAGCAAAAAAATGAACAATGGCTGGAGATTGATTGGCAAGCAGATGAAGCTGAAGAGTTTAATGTGTTGGTTCGAGTTCAGGTAGAAAATCGCCGTGGTATGCTAGCCTCTATTGCTAACGTTATTGCCCAAATCGGCGTTAATATTGAACACCTAGAAGTAGAAGAAAGAGACCACTCGATGAAAGCGCTTAACTTGGTGATTAGTGTGGCGAATGCTAGCAAGCTGGATGAGGCGCTATATGCGATAAAAAGCTTAGAATTTGTGCACTCAGTTGCGCGGGCATAACTAAGAGACCTTTATATAAATATGAATAGTCATCAAAACCCCATCTTGCACCGAATTGAATATTTTTTAAAACTCACTTTAGCTCTACTAGAGCAAGCTTTAAAAAAAAACTCAATTCGGTACAATCTAGAATTTTGCTAATCATCCATACCCATACAAAGATCTCTAAAAAACAGGTGAATTTTCACCCTCAGTAAGCTCATTTTTTGATTAAAATTAAACCTATCTTTTTATACTTACTTTTCTAAGGTATTAACATGAAATGGACTGATTCTCTTGATATTGCTATTGCGCTAGACGAAGCACACCCTGACTTTGACCCGACTTTTATTAATTTTGTCGATCTAAGGAAAATGGTAATCGCACTAGAGGAGTTTGACGACGAAGCTGACAAATCAGGCGAAAAGATCCTTGAGGCAATTCAAATGAACTGGCTTGAAGAAAGAGAATGAAACTAATTAAGCCGTTTATTGTATTTATTGCCTTAAGTTTTGGCGCTGCCCAGGCAGTGCTTGAAGTTACGGTTGTTAAGAAAGACGAGGACGCCTTTCCTATTATTGTTAGTCATTTTGAATTAACCGGCAAAGGTGCACAAGATAAAGATATCTCTAAAATCATTCAGGCCAATTTAGAGCGCTCAGGGCGTTTTAATGTAGTGATTCCAGACATCATCATTAGCCAAGATGTTAATGCACAACACTGGAAACATCAGGCTATTGAGGCTGTGGTAACCGGCAGTATTGAGCAGCAAAGTGATAAAATTTACAAGCTGTCAGTGAGTTTGTTTGATGTCTATAGTAACAAGCAATTATTCACCAAAACCACGCGGGTGCACGTGAGTGGCTTTAGAAAAGTAGCACACCAATTGAGTGACCATATTTACGAAGCACTTCTAGGCGAGAGTGGTTCGTTCAATACGTTGCTAACTTACGTTACAGTCACCACTGATGCCAAAGGTGACAAAGAATACCGACTCAATATTTCTGATTCTGATGCCATGAATGTGAAGAGTCGAATCAAACTTAAAACACCTATTCTTTCCCCAGTTTGGTCGCCTGATCGTTCGTATGAGCACAAGAAAATCGCCTATGTTTCTTTTGAAAATGACCGATCTGAAGTATTTGTGTGGCATCCGTACACTCGCCGTAAAATTGAAAAATTACCTCGTTTTGATGGCATTGCCTCAGCACCGAGCTGGCACCCAGATGGTAAAAGCCTGGTGCTAACTTTGTCTAAAAATGGTAATAAAGATATCTACTCTTATACATTAGCTGACAAAAAATTAACCCAACTAACGCACAACCCTAGTATTGATACCGAAGCCAGTTATTCGCCTGATGGCACGCAGCTTGCCTTTACCTCTAACCGATCAGGGCAGGTGCAAATCTATATCAAAAACCTAAGCACTGGCAAGATTAACCGAGCCACCTTTGAAGGTAGATACAATGCCAAAGCCGTGTTTTCACCAGATGGCAAAAGCTTAGCAATGGTGCACCGAGTTGACAATGACTATCGTATTGCCATGCTTGATATCAAAACCAAAGATTTAAGCATGATGACTGACAATGAGCTAGATGAGTCACCTTACTTTTCCCCGAATGGTGATATGATTATTTTTGCCACCAATCGTAATAACAAAAATTTACTATCCGTGGTGTCGGTTGAAGGCAACCGATCTTACGAGCTTTCTTCGCAAACAGGCGAGGTAAGAGAGCCGAATTGGTCAACTTATTTAGAGAAATAAAATAAAAAAATAGAGCAGGAGAAAAAAATGAAAAAAATTATATTATTACCCCTTGTGGCCATATTAAGTGCTTGTACAGGTGCTGATGGTATCTTGGGATCGAACACGGTGTTGATTGAAGAAGGAGGTAGTGAAGGCAAGGCAGTTGATGCGATTGTGCGTGATGAGTCTAGTTTTAATTGGAGCGACTTAACCAATCCTTTTAACAAAGCTAGTAATACAACGCAAGCCGGTGCTAAAGCTCAAGCAGTTGCTGAGCTAAAAGCCAGTGACACTAATTTTGTTTTGTATTTCTCATACGATGGTGCTGATATCGGCGACAAAGCCACACAAGAAATCATCAAACATGCAAACTTTATGAGAGATAATCCGAGCGTTAAATTACGCTTAGAAGGGCATGCAGACGAGCGTGGAACACGTGAGTATAACCTTGCTTTGGGTGAAAACCGAGCACTAAGTGTAAAAGAAGTATTAGGTCTGTACGAAGGCCTAGATGGTAGAATTGAAGTGATTAGTTTTGGTGAAGAAAGCCCAATTGCAAAAGCGCATGATGAAAGTGGCTGGGAAAAGAATCGACGTGTTGAATTTATTTACCAATAAGGGTTAAGGCAATATGAAGCATTTGGGTTGGGCGGTATTAATTGGGTTGTTTGCGATGCAAGCACCACTTAATACGCTTGCCTTAAATGTAGAAAAGATTGCAAAGCATAATTCTAAAAAGCTTAAAGACATAAAGAGAAGCAATCGGACAATGGTTGGTCATATCGAACAGCTACAAGAACAACAAAAGGTTTCAAAACAAAAAATTACTGAACTGTTTCATCTAATGGAATACAAGAAGTCTTCTAACGTAGTGAAAGAAACCATGGCGCGCGTTCGAGAAGAAGACCGCAAGGCTAAGAAGATTTATACCAACGCAAGAAGCTTGCTAGTAACTGATCAATACAGTCAATCTATTGATTTATTTTTGAGCTACCTAGATTCTTATCCAAATAACAATTATGTGCCTGATGCTACGTATTGGCTGGGTAAAGCCTATGCGGCTAAAGGCGATCGTCATAATGCAAAAAAGGTGTTTGCTGGCTTTCAAAGTGACTACCCACTACATCATAAATTTTCTAATTCAATGCATGAATTGGCTATTATTCATCACGAAATTAAAGATGATAAAAAAGCCGTTGAGTTGCTAGAGCTGATGATTAAAAAGTTTCCAAACCATAATTCTATCTTTCAAGTTAAGGCCTTGTTAAAGGAGATCCAAACACCTGAAGTAGAAGCGGAAGTAGAAGAAGAGGTGGTGGCGACAGATGCCAAGCCTAAAACTGAAACTGAAACAACTGACACCAAGTAAAAAGTGAAAGTTTTATCTATCCCTAGTGTTGCGCTAGATGCGTTGTGTCAGCTTAACACTCAGCGCTATCCTTTTTTATTAGAAAGCGTTAATCACAATCAGTCTAATCGTTATTCGATTTTGTTTGCACATCCGAGCGAGCAAATTGTTTTAAACGATTTGGATGAGTTTGATTTTTTATCAACTTTAGAATTAAGTATTGACACACCAACTATTGAGAGTGACCTGCCTTTTACTGGCGGCTGGTTTGTATATTTGTCGTACGAGTTAATTGGGCAGATTGAGCCTGTTTTAAAGCATGATTTGCATTCAGGCGATCAAGCGGTGGCAATCGCCGTCAAGATTCCAACCGCGATTGTAATTGATCATACTGATGATCAAACTTATTTATTAGATCAATTTGGCGATCAAGCTCGTATTGATCAAGTGTTGGCTGACGTTAAACATTTAAATGAAGTTGAAAATACCGATATCAAGGGTGTTTTATCTTGGGAAGATGAGAGTAAATACCTCCTAGGTGTAGAACGTAGTCGCGACTATATTGTTGCAGGTGATGTGTTCCAGGTTAATTTATCGCGCCAATGGCAGTATCAGCTTGATGCCGATGTTTCGTCAGCACAAGTTTACCAAGCCTTAAAGCGCTCTAACCCAGCGCCATTTTCAGCTTTGGCACAATTCGAAGGTTTTAGTATTATTTCTTCTTCACCTGAGCGTTTGTTTAGTGTGGATGGTAATCAGGTGGAAACCCGCCCAATTGCAGGTACGCATCCACGTGGTACTGGTGAAGAGGATGAACGCTTAAAGGCACAGCTAATTAATCACCCTAAAGAGCAAGCTGAGCACATTATGTTGCTAGATTTAGAGCGTAATGATTTGGGTAGGGTGTGTGAGTATGGCTCGGTGCATGTGAATGAGATTATGACTTTGGAAAGCTACCCTTATGTGCATCACATTGTCTCTAATATTAAAGGCAAGTTAAGACCAGATATTGGCATTAAAGCTTTGATCCGAGCTTTGTTTCCTGGCGGTACGATTACCGGTTGCCCTAAGATTCGCTGTATGCAGATTATTGCTGAATTAGAGCAAATGCCACGCCAAGCCTACACAGGCTCACTGGGTTATATTAGTAGCAATGGAAAAATGGATTTTAATATTCTGATTCGTACCATCACTCAGCAAGACGATACTTTAACCTTTAGAGCAGGTGCAGGCATTGTGTTTGACTCAGTGGCTGAGCGCGAGCTTGAAGAAACCAAACATAAAGCCGAAGGTTTGTTAAAAATCTTTAATCAATCGACTAAGGCTGAAACTTAGACGTCATTGGGTAGCGACGCTCTTTACCAAAGGCATTTTTGCTAACCTTAGGCCCTGGCGCTGATTGACGACGTTTGTATTCATTATTAAGCACCATGTTACTAATGCGTTTTACGGTGTCTTTATTAAAGCCTTGTTTTACTATATGGTCAATCGATTGTTTTTGCTCAACAAACAATTCCAAAATTGCATCTAGCTCTTCATAAGGTGGTAGAGAATCTTGATCCACCTGATTGGGTGCGAGTTCTGCAGAAGGTTCACGATCAATCACTCGTCCGGGAATCACGTATTCAATAGAGTTGCGATAATTAGCCAAGCGATAGACCATAGTTTTGGCGATATCTTTAAGCGGTGCAAAGCCACCAGACATGTCGCCATATAGGGTGGCATAGCCAACGGCCATTTCAGATTTATTACCAGTGGTAAGTACAATCTTGCCAGATTTGTTAGAAACCGCCATCAGTAGGGTGCCGCGAATACGGGCTTGTAGGTTTTCTTCGGTAGTGTCAGCATCAGTGCCTGCAAACAAAGGACTAAGTTGTGCGTTAAAGCTATCCACCATCGAGTGAATGTTAACCTCATGGTAATCAACCTTCATGCTACTGGCTTGGGCTTTAGCGTCTTCAAGACTCATACTAGAGGTATATTCGTACGGCATCATAATCGCTTGCACATGCTCAGCGCCCAGAGCATCAACTGCAATGGCCAGCGTGAGTGCTGAATCAATACCGCCGGACAAACCAATAACAGCACCATTAAACACGCCATTTTTTTGAATGTAATCTTTGGTAGATAACACTAAGGCATCGTAAATAGTTTTTTCAATCTGCTCGTTACTATCTTGCAAAATAGGCTGATCTAAGGCGTGAGTTAAACTTTGAAAGAAGGGTAGTTGGTGTGTGACATTGCCACTGGCATCCATCACAAAGGACCCGCCATCAAAAACCAATTCATCTTGTCCGCCGACAGCGTTGACATAAACAAAGCTAATCTTGTTTTCTGATGCTCTTTGCCCAATGGTTTTAATTCTTTGCGAGTGCTTACCTAGTTGAAATGGTGAGGCGTTAAGGCTAATCACAGTTTGCGCACCTTGATTAACAACAGCAGCTACTGGCGCTGACTCCCAAGCGTCTTCGCAAATCACCACGCCAATTTTGACTTGCTGACATTCGAATACAAATGAATCTGTCCCTGGCTCAAAATAACGTTTTTCATCAAATACGCCATAATTGGGCAGGAGTTGCTTGTGATAAGTACGCACATGACCTTGCTGTATTAAGTAAGCGCTGTTGTATAAGCACCCCTTAACGCGCGAAGGGGCGCCAAACAAAATACTAATATCTTGAGGTAGTTGGGCGCGTATATGTTCAACGCTAGATTCCACTTGATCAATAAAACCTTCTCGTAATAATAAGTCTTCTGGTGGATAGCCGATGAGTGCTAATTCTGGAAAAACCAGTAAATGCGCACCAGATTCATATGCTTCGCGTGCAAGATTAATGATTGTTTGCGCGTTATTGTTTAAATCGCCAACAATAGGGTTAATTTGTGCAATATTGATTTTGATAGACTCTGAGCCGTTTGAAAGCTTTTCTATCTGCTCTTGCCAAAATTTGACCTTCGATTTATTGTTGGTGAGTTTTGCATGTTCAAGTTTGGTGTTGGCCACCACTTGTGCAGGATTAACGCCCAAAATATCAGCAAATAGCCAGGCATGCATCTCAGACAGTGCTGCTTTTCCTGATTTATATTTGCTTAAATTAGATTGGTTAATATCGTATTCTTGCGAGATCTTATAGTCTGAAAAGCCAGTCTTTTTGCGCACTTTAGCCAGATAGTCTTTGGTTTTATTTGCCATATTTATTACTTTAAATTCCTTGTATTTTTTACCTATTATAGTTATTTTTTACCACTAGTGTAAAGCATTCATTTTAGTTAAAAAATAACTGTACTTGTAAAAGTACCATAATATCTATATAAGTCATTGATTTAACAATAAATAATTAGTAGTTATTTTTTTTATAAAAAAGGTCTTTACACACTTAAAAAGTAATGGTATATTTCACCCAAATCAACAACAAAACAGGGGATATTGTTATGAGTCAAATGAACCAACATTTATTGGCAGAGTCTAAGTTAAATATTAAGGCTATCGATCTACAACAAAAGGCTTATACAGGCGATGCTGATGCACAGTACGCTTTAGCTGATATTTTTCAAACAGGTGATCACGTTCAAAAGAATACATCACATGCTTTTTATTGGTATCAATGTGCTGCAAATCAAGGCAATGTATTAGCACAATACATGGTTTGGTTTGCTTATTACTTAGGTGAAGGCGTTGAGACTAATAAAAAAGAAGCCAACAAATGGTTTGCTAGAGCTTCAGCTAAGAGTGCCGGCTCAACACATTCGATTGTGGCTAAGATACTAGGTAGCGATACAGTTACATTGCACTAACTAGAGTTTATAACCAAACACACCTTGGGGGAGGTTTATCAATGCACGTTTTACGTCTTATTAAGTCGTTATTGGCTTTATCTATATTATTAGCTGGTAGTTCAGCTTTGGCTTCTATTTACAGCTCTTACTCACCTCTGATACACCTTAAACCCTTATCAATCATTGTTTCTGTGACGTTGATTTTGGGTTTTTTATCTTTTTTTCAAAAAAACACTCACAAGCAACACTAGTATTCGTTAAACTTAACTCTTGTAATTCCATTGGGGGAGTTGCTTTTATTATTTATCTATATAAGAGAGAGGAGAAGTTTATGAATCAATTATTAAAAATTTCGGCTGTATCACTATTAACTATTGGTAGTTTTAGTGCACAAGCAGGTATATTCCATAGCGATACTTTAAAGGATGTACAATCTAAAGGTAGTTTAACTTGTGGCGTATCAACAGGTACACCAGGTTTTTCTAGCCCTGACTCAAGTGGTAACTGGTCTGGTATCGATGTCGACGTTTGTCGCGCCGTTGCTGCAGCTACTTTAGGCGATGCTAAAAAGGTTAAGTTTGTACCATTAACAGCTAAAGAACGCTTTATCGCATTGTCATCTGGTGAAATCGACATGCTTTCGCGTAACACGACTTGGACACACACTCGTGATACTTCATTAGGTCTTACCTTTGCTGGTGTTAACTACTATGATGGCCAAGGCTTTATGGTTAAGAAATCATTAGGCATTAACAATGTGAAAGAGTTAGATGGTGCTTCATTTTGTATTCAGGCAGGAACAACAACTGAGCTTAACTTAGCTGATTACTTCCGTTCAAACAAAATGAGCTTTAAAGCGGTTACTTACGATACATCTGCACAAACCAAAGGTGGTTTTGAAGCGGGTCGTTGTGATGCACTAACTTCAGACGTATCTCAGCTTGCTGGTCTTAGATCAACACTTAAAGATCCTA
>JABGOT010000096.1 GCA_018648985.1 Candidatus Ruthturnera sp. | reverse complement strand
CCGCTGCCACTATAGCCATCAGCGTAAATATCATCAGCATTAATTTTGCCCAATCCGTACTGGGTATTGTACTCAGTGGTTCGATAATCAGCTGCAACTAATACCGGCGTGTCAGGCGCAACATTTGCACTACTGCCACCTCCGCCTCCACCACCACAGCCTGACAACAGCAAAGCGCTACTAAACAAAATAGCAGGAATTTTAAGATTTACTAGCAAGAGCAGTGAACAATCATCTTAAAAAGAAATAGACAGCTCATACTTAGAGCACGACAATCTGTCATCTAATCCATTGACAACTGTTGGCCAATAATCTATCCAGCCGTCAATATGCCCTGCATTGATTACAACCACTTTTTGAGCGCAGTCATTCGCCTGCACTTTAATAAAATCATCAACTACCACACTAGGAATAACCTTATCACTCGCTCCCACAAAATGCACTTGTGGTATTGATGCAAGCTGTGTTGCTACATCTTTTGGATTGAGTGATCCTCGTAATGGCGTAACCCCATGAAACTCATTGACCTGACGATGATCAAGATTGCCAGCAATGCTTACAATACTCTCAACATCGTCTCGCTCAACAGCTGCCAAAATAGCCACTGCCGCACCACCAGAAAACCCAATTAATCGCACGTTTGTAGCACCGCTTTTTTGCATCAGCTGATCAATGGCAACATTGGTAGATTCAATCACTTTTTCATCAAACCGATGGCTTGACCAATATTTTGGTTCACAATTAATATCACCCTTGGTTGGTTGATATTGGCACGGGCGTGCAATCCAAGCAACACTTGCACTGGCTTGTTGTTGAGCATGTATTGCAGCCAAATGCAACGCCAACGGGTTAATCGGAGTTGGATTGCTTGAAAGCTGATTACGCGACACCCAAGATCGCCCATCTCCCTCGATATAAACAGTAAGCAAGCTCATAGGCTCAGAAAAATTATAAGCCGTTTGTAAGGCAAAATATGGGGTTTTTATTGCCAGCGGCGTAAGCTGGCTGCTGACAATAATGCTATCGGCATGAATAATCCGATTTTCAACCGAACGACTTGAACCACAAGCACCAAAAAAAATAAACAATAGAACGACAAAAAACCATTTAAAAAATGGCTTTTTGGTCTTTAAATAATAAAAAATCATAACAACAAGTTGCACTAATGTGCCAACCACTTAAAGCAGCTAGCGCATTAAAAGATCAACTTAAAGCATGTCTTTTAAATTAGCTAATGATTGGAAATGTGCATAGATTAATTCTAAAGCACCCGAATCAAATAGCTGTTTAACTTGCTTAGAGGTAAGTTTGCCAAATTTGTGCTGGCTAATACGCAAAAAACCACCAAATTTAATTGCCGTACCTTCAGGTGTAGCACCTTCAACTTGAGCCTCTTCAAGTAAGTCCATGTCAACCAATTGCTGGCAAAAGTTAATGGTTACTTTGTTTTCTGTATTGTAGCTTTGTAGTAAATTAATGGCTTGCTGAGTAATAGCGCTAGGCTTGCCATCTTTTTCAAACAAAGGTAGTTTGGCTTTTTTGCTGTTGAGGCCTTTGTAATCTTCATCAATGCACAGCATTAGCTCATCTGAGCCTTCTTTAGCGGCAGGAATAAAAGGATAACGACGTACATACGCAGGAATATAATCAGCATCCCAACCACCTTTTGGCACTACAAACTTATTGGTGTCGTTTTCAACACCTAATAAAGCGATCGGTGTTACCACGTCGTTGTTGCGTGCAAAAACGATTGGATATTCTTTTGAAGCTAAAACAAACTCAGCACTCATCAAATAAACAGAATTGGTTTTTTTGGCAAATTTGTAATCTTGAACAGGCTCAATTTTCCAGTCTTTGTGTGCTGCTTCGTTAAGTACGATTGGTTTTTGGTAAAACATTGGATTCATTTTATCTCCTTAGATCCGTTTGAAAATCCCATCAAGGAAAATTCAATATTGATTTTTTGTTTTTGATTAACATTGAGCAACTGCACAATGGCTTTGTCTTCTCGCTTGAGTTTTTGATTAAGATTCCAATCAAGGGCTAGCTTGGCTTTACAGCCTGCTGGCATACAAACTGTTATTGGCATTTTGTATGCACCTTCGCCGACAATTAGCACCGCACCGGCTGGCAAGTACGTACCCATTGGCAAGTGGAACAACATCAAGTTGTTAGCGCCTTGTTTAAGCACTTCGATTTTGACAATCTGTTGTTTTTTATCATTAACAAGTTGATGAATCAAATTACACTTTTCATTACCACTGGTGGTTGATTCTGCACATTGCAATATCCATTGATCATATTGCTCAGCGCGGCCCATTTTGTATGTTTCAGCTGGCTTTGCCTGCTGAGTTGTAGCTGCATTTTCCGCAGGTGCTTCTTGCGCCATGTCGTCATTCGCATCGTCCTTAGGGAAATAATCATTCAGACTAAATGCCTGAGCATTAAACAAACCACCCATTAACAGAGCTGCAGTTGCTAGCTTTAATTTTGACTTTTTATTGTATTTCATAATAACCTTTTTAATTAACCGTTAATTATAAACCAAAAAACCCCCAACTATTAAACAAATAATTGGGGGTTTTAGGTTTATTTAAAAACTTTTTCTAAACTAATCTCTCTAATTTAGAACTTGCTCTTA
>JABGOT010000106.1 GCA_018648985.1 Candidatus Ruthturnera sp. | reverse complement strand
AAGGAATAAAAATGCCAGGATTTGACGATAGAGATGGTTTAATTTGGTTTGATGGTGAGTGGGTTGATTGGCGTGATGCTAAGGTCCACGTATTAACACATACATTGCATTATGGTATGGGTGTGTTTGAAGGTGTTCGTGCTTACGAAACGGATAATGGCCCTGCAATTTTTAGAATTGAAGAACATACGGATCGTTTGTTTAATTCCGCCAAAATCATGAATATGGATATTGGTTTTTCAAAAGATGAAATTAATCAAGCGCAAAAAGACGCTGTGGCTAAAAACAACCTTGATAGCGCCTACATTCGCCCAATGAGTTTTTATGGCTCAGAGGGTATGGGTTTGCGTGCAGATGGTTTAAAAGTGCATACAATTATTGCTGCGTGGGAGTGGGGTTCTTATTTGGGCGAAGACAATATGAAGAACGGCATTCGTATTCGTACCTCTAGTTACACGCGTCACCACGTAAATATCGCTATGACTAAGGCCAAGGCAAATGGTAACTATATTAATTCGATGCTAGCATTACAAGAAGCACTAACTGACGGCTATGATGAGGCATTGTTATTAGATGTTGATGGCTTTGTAGCTGAAGGCAGTGGTGAAAACTTCTTCATTGTTCGTGATGGTGTTATTTACACGCCTGACCTAACCTCAGCATTGGCTGGCATTACTCGTGATACCATCTTTACTTTGGCGCAAGATTTAGGTTATAAAATTATTGAAAAACGCATTACTCGTGATGAGGTGTATTGTGCAGATGAAGCCTTCTTTACCGGTACAGCGGCTGAAGTTACCCCGATTCGTGAATTAGACAATCGTACGATTGGTAGTGGTGCACGTGGCCCAATAACTGAACAGTTACAAACCTTGTATTTTGATTGCGTTTATGGACGTAATGATAAATACAAAAGCTGGATTGCCAAAGGGGTGTGCTAATGAATTCATCAGTAGACGATTTTCAGCAAAAACACGTTAGTCATTCTACGGTCGAGGCTAAGGAATTACCCTTTCATTGTCCACCAAAAAATGCGCAAAAGTGGAATATGCATCCCAAGGTTTTTTTGAAGTTTGACACAACAGGTAAAGCAGCTTGCCCGTATTGCGGTGCAAGTTATCAACTGGCTTAATCGCCCTTGACCATATTATGGGTAACCAGCCAACCAATGTTGTTTTAGTCGGCCCGATGGGCTCTGGCAAGACTTCGGTTGGCCGTCGCCTTGCTTGCGTGTTAAAACGTGATTTCTTTGATTCTGATTTTGAAATTGTTGCCCGCACCGGTGTTGCTATCGATCATATTTTTGATGTAGAAGGCGAAGAAGGGTTTCGCAAGCGAGAAACTCAAATGCTGAAAGATTTGTGTGAGATTCCTAATATTGTCATTGCTACTGGCGGTGGTATTGTTATTAAAGAAGAGAATAGGGCATTATTAAAGCAGGGTAGTTTTGTGGTGTATTTATCCTCTAGTATTGCGCAGCTAGTAAAGCGAACGGCTAATTCTAAATCACGCCCTTTGCTAGAACAGTCAAGCAATCGAGAGAAAACTATTCGTGATTTGGTGGAAGCTAGAGAGGGTTTTTATCAAGAGGTTGCCGATGTGGTGATTGACACTACAGGTAAAAAGCTTTACGCTATCATTAGTGAAATTAAAAAATCCGTACCAAAATGAAGCAAATTTTTATCGCTATTGCAGTCTTATTAACTGGATTTAATGTTCAGGCAATTAGTGAATATGAGTTTGTTGAGAGGCTAAAAAACACTCATCCTTTTTTTGAGCAACAAGCATTATCAAGCCAAATTAAACAAGTTGAAAAGCACCTAACTAGCGCTAATGAAGATTGGATTGTTGCAATTGATAGTAATTATAAAAATGAAGATGCTGGCAGCATATCATCTAGCACTTATAATAAGTTAGACACAACTTCAGTTGATGTGTCTGCAACGAGAAAGTTAGCCGATTCGGGTAGCGACATCACCTTTAAGCACACTTGGAAAGATAAGAGTAAAGATGTTGATACAACACGTAATAAGTTTTCACTAGATTACACATACCCACTATTACGTAACCGAAATGGCGTGAATGACCAACTTGATGGGGATGTTGCTCAAATTGCCATTGATAAAAATACACTGGATCGACTTGAGCAAGAAGAGGGTTTTATTCTTAAAAAACTCAAGCGTTTTGTTGATTTGGCTTACGCTCAAGAACAGCAGTTAATCAATGAGCGCCGACTGGTTTTGGCTGAGCAAGAGCTAAACCTAGTTAAGCAAAAATTTGCCGCTTCTGTTGTTGATAAAGTTGATGTATTATTGCAAGAAGATGCTTATCAAAGGGCGCAGCAGCAGTTATTACAAGCACAGCAAGATCTAACTCTATTACGCCATGAAATCGCCATTACGTTGGCACTTAGCTTTAATCAAGTGGTTGCCAAAATGGATTTGTACAAAGCTTACATCGCTAAAGATACGCAATCATTAAGCAGTACTAGAGTCTTGAAAATTACCACCTTAGATCAAAAAACCTTGAAGCGACAGTTGCGTAGTTTTAAAAATGAATCACAAGCAAAATTAGATTTAAATTTAGGCTTGGTAAGCGATGGAGAAAATACCAATTATTCAAATTCGTTAGAAAATCAAAGCACTACCTGGAATGTTGGTTTGGGTTTGTCGTATCCGCTTGGTGGGGTTAAAAGTAGTAACAACATCAAACGAGCAGAAATTAAATTAGCGCGTTTGGCACGATATAAACAAGAGCAATTGCTTGATCTTAATGTGAAAGCAGTTACGCTTAAAGAAAAAATTAACTTACTAATGAAGATGCTTAAATCCAATAAAAAGCAAATTGCAATTGCTAAAGCTAGAACGGTAGAGGAAAAGGCTCGTTATGCTAATGGTAGCGGCCAGGCAAGCTTTGTGATTAGTGCACAAAATAACGAACAGAATGCTCAGCTTGGTTATGCGCAGGTGGCTACAAATTATCAAAAAGCAGTGCTGGATTTCAAAGCAACAATTGATCAATTGGTTCGATGAGTCAAAATATCGTTCGATACACACTCACCCCTAAAGACTTACACGCACATATTTTTCAAGTCGAGCTAACGCTTGATAACCCCAACCCGTTAGGGCAGGTTTTTTCGTTGCCAAACTGGATTCCAGGCAGTTATTTGATCCGAGATTTTTCTAAGCATATTGTTAGTATTAGTGCACAAAGTTGTGGTGAAAAAATCGCCATTAAAAAGCTGGATAAAAATCATTGGATTACCCAGCCTTGTGATGAAAACATAACATTAAAATACGAATTGTATGCTTTTGATTTGTCAGTGCGTTGTGCTTATTTAACTAATGAGCGTGCTTTTTTTAATGGCAGTAGCGTGTTTTTAAAGCCTATTGGCTTTGAAGATGCCTTGTGTGAATTGGTAATTAATTATCCGGCAAGAAATACGCTAGGTGATTGGAGCTGCGCTACTACTTTAAAGCTTGAGTCAAAACATAAAGGTTTCGAGGTTTATCAAGCTGATAATTACCAGGATTTGATTGATCATCCAGTAGAGATGGCTGATTTTACTCGCTTTGAATTTGAAGTCAGTGGCGTGCCTCATGCCATGACATTGACTGGTCAACATGCAGCAGACATTGCCCGATTAAGAGCTGATCTAATGCGAATTTGCCAACACCATATAGATTTCTTTGGTGATATTCCTTTTGATGAATACTTATTTTTAACCTTGGTTAAAACCAAGGGTTATGGCGGCCTAGAGCACAAAAAATCCAGCAGTTTAATTTGCTCTAGAAAAGAGTTACCAACCCAAGACAAGCCCGAAATTACGTCTGATTACACACGTTTTTTAGCGCTTTGCTCACACGAGTATTTTCATGCTTGGTGGATCAAAACCATCAAGCCAGCAAGCTTTCACGTGCTTAATTTAGGGCGAGAAAATTACACCGAACAATTGTGGATTTTTGAGGGATTCACTTCGTATTATGATGAATTATCACTATTACGTACCAAGCTGTTGTCGCCAGAGCAGTATTTAACTTTGTTTGCCAAAACACTGACTCGAGTACAAAAGAGTCAAGGTCGATATAAGCAATCATTAGCCGAGTCGAGTTTTGATGCTTGGACTAAGTTTTATCAGCAAGATGAAAATGCACCAAATGCGATTGTTAGCTATTACACTAAGGGTGCTTTATTGGCTTTTGTGCTGGATATTGAAATTCGCAGCCGTAGTAATGACACTCAGTCATTAGACAATGTGCTAAAGTTGATTTGGACTGGTTATCAAGATACTGGTTTGGAAGATAATACGGTACAAAAAATTGTTGAGCATTTAACCCAAAGTGATTTTACCAAATTCTTTGATGACTATTTGTATGGTGTGAGCGAGTTACCACTCAAACAAGCATTTGATTATGTGGGTATCAATTGTGAATTTAGCCATAAAAAAGGAGAATTATCCAACTTTGGTATTGGCATTAACAAAGCCCAAGAGTTTGCGATTATCACCCACGTGTTAGATGATACTTGCGCTCAGGTAGCGGGCCTGTATGTTGGCGATAAAATCATCAGTATTGATGGCATTAAAGTACAAGCTAAAGACTTAGCAAGTGCGATTGACTCTTACACCGAAGGTGGTGTAATCCAAGTTGGTATTCTAAGAGACGAGTTATTAAGTGAATTAAGCGTTACAATAACCAATAGCGAGCCAACATTTTGCACTCTTAGTATCATTGACAATCTATCTAAAGACACTTTAAAAAGACAAAAACAATGGTTTTACCACGCATAAATTTACCCAAACTATTACTTAAGCCTGTTGGCCGTGCCATTAGTGATTTTGGCATGATTAAATCAGGTGATAAGATTTTACTGGCAGTTTCTGGTGGTAAAGATTCTCTAAGCTTGTTTCATATCTTGCGTCATTTTCAGCGCCATTCACCAGTTAAGTTTGAGTTGGGCGTAATAACTGTTGACCCGCAAGTTGAAGGTTTTGAGCCGCAAGCACTAGAGGCTTTTTTTAAGCAATTTGACACACCATATTTTTTTGAAGAGTTTCCAGTCATGGAGCAAGCCAAAGAAAGCATGAAGGGAGATTCTTATTGTTCGTTTTGTTCTAGAATTAAGCGTGGCTTGATGTATCAGGTGGCCAGACGAGAAGGATATAACGTTTTAGCCTTGGGTCAGCACTTGGATGATTTAAGCGAGAGTTTAATGATGTCGATGTGCCACAATGGTAAGATTCAAACCATGAAAGCGCATTATATTAACGATGCTAAAGATTTACGTATTATTCGCCCAATGGCCTATGTGCGTGAGCGTCAACTGGCCGATTTTGCATCATTAGCTGACTTACCGGTAATTGCTGATTCTTGTCCGGCTTGCTTTAGTATGCCCACTGAGCGAGAATATTTTAAACAGTGGTTGTTAGAAGAGGAAAAACGCATTCCCAGCTTGTATAAAAATCTACTTAGCGCAATGAAACCAATGCTGGATGAAACTAAGGGTTTACTCGATGATTAAATTTATCTTAACTTTTTTCTCGATCTTGCCACTTAGAGCTAATCAGTTTATTGGTGCTATGATTGGTCAATACCTATACTTAACAAATAGCGATTCTAAATCAGTAGTAAGTAAGAACATACAAGCTTGTTTTGCTGATTTGAGTGAGGCAGAACAGCAAGACCTTATTAAAAAATCTTTAATTGAAACCGGTAAAGGCTTGAGTGAATCTGGCTTTATTTGGTTTAACAGCTTTAAAAATAATGCGACTTATATCACCCAAACCACAGGTATGGCGCATTTAAAGAGTGATGTTCCAGTTATCTTATTGGTGCCACATTTTGGCTGTTGGGAAATTACTGGTAGGGTGTTATCACTAACCAAGCCAGTAACCTTCTTATATAAGCCATTAAGAAAAACTGAGCAGGAGGCTTGCTTAATTTCTAAAAGACAACAGGGTGGTTTATCAATGGCAACTGCTGATAAAAAAGGCGTGATTAAACTACAAAGAACATTGGCAAAAAATGAATTAATTGGTATTTTGCCAGATCAAGATCCTGGTGAAGAGGGGAGTGTATTAGCGCCATTTTTTAACCATGATGCACGCACAATGACGTTATTGGTCAAGCTTGCCAGAAGAAATAATGCCAAGGTGTTAATGACTTGGGCAACACGCCTTGACAAAGGTAAAGGCTACGAGCTAAATTTGATACCAGTGAATGTTTTGTCAGATTCTGGCAATCTTAAAGACGACGTAATATTAATGAATCAAGCAATTGAAAGTTTGGTTAAGACTAAGCCTGAGCAATATTTATGGAACTACAAGCGCTTCAAGTCTGTTATTGATTATTGATTAGAGATGCCTTATTAAGTTTATTAAGTGCGCTATGATATAATTTGCCCATGAAATTTATTGAAGACATTCAAAGTGTATTTGATCGTGACCCCGCGGCAAGAAATACTTTCGAGGTAATTACTTGTTATTCCGGTGTTCAAGCGATGCTACTTTATCGCTTGACGCATCGCCTATGGTTGTTAAAACTTAAATGGCTGGCACGATTTATCTCTATGCTGGCGCGATGGATTACTGGCATTGAAATTCACCCTGGTGCGGTGATTGGTCGACGCTTCTTTATTGATCATGGCATGGGTGTCGTGATTGGTGAAACAGCAGAAATTGGCGATGATTGTACGCTTTATCATGGGGTTACTTTAGGTGGTACCACGTGGAAAAAAGGCAAACGCCACCCGACATTGGGCAATAACGTAGTCATTGGCGCCGGTGCTAAAATTTTGGGCCCGATTACTTTGGGTGATGATGTTCGTGTTGGCTCTAACTCAGTAGTAGTCAAATCAGTTGACAATGCCAAAACTGTTGTTGGTGTGCCTGCGCGCGTACTAAAAGACTCTAAAACAAAATCAGATCATTTCGAATCTTATGCGGTGGGCACTGATGTCGATGATCCTACTGTTAAGGCGATTAATTCAATTTTGTCACATATCCACGATATGGACGAACAACTTAATGTCGTCTCTAAAAAACTTGACATTAAAGATCAAGATGATATTAATGTTAAGGATTTGGAAATCGAAAGCAAATAGTCCTTTTGGTTTTGACTTATAAAAAATAGGGTTTTTTACTTGACCAAAACACTTGGTTAAGTATATAATAATGTTCTGTTAAAAAACAAGGACTAGTATGCAATTAACAACAAAAGGCCGTTACGCCGTAACAGCTATGTTAGATCTAGCATCTAATAGTACTGGCAAGCCTATTACGCTTGATATTATTTCACAAAGACAAAATATCTCATTGTCTTATCTTGAGCAATTATTCGCCAAACTTAGAAAAGCAGCATTGGTTAAAAGTGTGCGTGGACCTGGCGGCGGTTACCTGTTAGATACAGCAGCAGAAGACATTACTTTAACTCAAATTATCGAAGCGGTTGATGAAAACATCGACCTTCGTCGTTGCAAGGGCGGGGTTGGTTGTCACAATGGAAAACAATGTATTTCTCACCAGCTTTGGTGTGAAGTGAGCGACCAAATTAGAACATTTTTAAGCAGTAAAAATTTACAACAAGTGATCGATGATCATCAACTAAACAAAGGACTATAAAGAATATGTCAACACCTACATATATGGATTACTCAGCGACTACTCCTGTGGATAAGCGCGTGGCTGAAAAAATGATGCAATACTTAACCATGGATGGAGATTTTGGTAATCCAGCCTCTAATTCTCATTATTATGGCTGGCAGGCAGATACGGCAGTAAAAAATGCCAGAAAACAAGTGGCTAGCTTAGTTGGCGCAGATCCAAAAGAAATTGTTTGGACTTCAGGTGCTACTGAATCAGACAACTTAGCAATTAAAGGTATTGCACATTTTTATAAGAAAAAAGGCAACCACATCATTACCCTTAAAACTGAACACAAAGCTGTATTAGACACATGTCGTCAGTTAGAAAGAGAAGGTTATGAGGTAACCTATCTAGACCCAATGCCAAATGGCCTATTGGATTTAGCTGTTTTAAAAGCTGCAATTACAGATCAAACATTACTGGTTTCTATTATGCACGTGAATAACGAAATTGGCGTGATTCAAGACATTGAGGCCATTGGCAATATTTGTCGTGAACGTAAGGTGTTTTTCCACGTTGATGCGGCGCAATCTGCTGGCAAGGTGGCAATTGATTTATCAACCTTACCCGTTGATTTAATGAGTTTTTCAGCACATAAGATCTATGGCCCTAAAGGCATGGGTGCTTTGTATGTGCGTCGTAAGCCACGTGTTCGCCTTGAGGCGCAAATGCACGGTGGTGGCCATGAGCGTGGCATGCGTTCGGGCACGTTAGCTACTCACCAAATTGTTGGCATGGGTGAAGCCTTCGCAATTGCTGAAGCAGAAATGTTTGAAGAGAATGCAAAAATTGTAATATTGCGTGATCGTCTGTTAGCTGGTTTTTCTGACATGGAAGAAGTGCAGGTAAATGGCGATTTGGATCAGCGTATCCCAGGCAACCTCAACATTAGTTTTAACTATGTAGAAGGCGAGTCATTAATGATGGCAATTAATTCTATTGCAGTATCTTCTGGTTCTGCTTGTACATCAGCCAGTCTTGAACCATCATACGTATTACGTGCACTAGGCTTGAATGATGAATTAGCGCATAGCTCTATTCGCTTTAGTATTGGTCGCTACACGACAGAAGAGGACATTGATAAGGCGATTGATTTGGTACGCGAAAAAGTGCAAAAATTACGTGATTTATCACCATTGTGGGATATGTTTAAAGACGGTGTTGATTTAAGTAAAGTTGAGTGGGCTGCGCACTAATCACGACACAAAATACAAGGATTATCTAGTCTATAAAAGGTTAGAATGACAATATAAGAATTACTAGGAGAAATAAGATGGCATACGGTGAAAAAGTACTAGATCATTACGAAAACCCACGCAACGTAGGTGTATTAGACAAAGACGCTAAAAACGTCGGCACAGGTATGGTCGGTGCACCGGCTTGTGGTGATGTAATGCGCTTACAAATTCAAATTAATGACGATGGCGTGATTGAAGATGCAAAATTTAAAACTTATGGTTGTGGTTCAGCTATTGCATCAAGCTCATTATTAACTGAATGGGTTAAAGGTAAAACGCTAGATGAGGCGGCCGAAATTAAAAATACTGATATTGCGGAAGAATTAGCATTACCACCGGTTAAGGTTCACTGTTCAGTGTTAGCTGAAGATGCAATTAAAGCGGCGATTAGCGACATTAAAAACAAAGCTTAACTTAAAAAAATGGCAATCACATTAACAGATACAGCTGCTGAGCGTGTTGTTGGTTTTTTAGCCAACCGCGGTTCAGGCATGGGTATCCGTTTGTCTGTACAAACAACGGGCTGTTCTGGCCTAGGCTACAATATGGAGTTTGTTGATAATGCAAATGACGATGACACCGTGTTTGAAGACAACGGTGTTAAAGTGATTATCGATGCAAAAAGCTTGATTTACTTAGATGGCACGCAGGTTGATTTTGTTAAAGAAGGTTTAAATGAAGGGTTTGAGTTTAATAATCCAAATGCCAAAGCTGAGTGTGGCTGTGGCGAATCATTTACTGTTTAAGATTTTTTCATTATGCAAAACTACTTTGCGTTGTTTTCTTTAGAGATTGATTTTTCAATTAATCTTAATGCTTTAGAATCGTCTTATCAGACACAAATTTCACTATTTCATCCAGATAATTTCGTTACTAAAAGCGACAAAGAAAAATTCATTGCCCTACAAAATACATCGCTGATTAATACAGCGTATGACACGTTAAAATACCCTTTATTGCGAGCAACTTATTTACTGGAATTACAAGGCATTAATGCCTTTGATGAAAAAGACACACAGATGGATATAGATTTTTTGATGAATCAAATCGCTTTAAGAGAGCAACTAGAGTCAATTGAGTTAAGTAAAAATGAGCTTGATCTAGATGATTTTACTGATAATATCAAACAAAAAATTAAGCAAAATATCGAGCAAATCAGCCACTTTTTTAAAGCAGAAGAATTTAATAAAATTAAAAATCTAGTAAGAGAATTGAAGTTTTATACGCAGTTAAATACACAGGCAAACCAACTGATGGATGAGTGGCTTTAGAATATGGCATTATTACAAATATCAGAGCCTGGCCAATCAAGCGTGCCACACCAACACAAACTGGCAATCGGCATTGACTTAGGTACGACTAACTCATTAGTGGCTTCGGTTATGAGTGGTATTAGCACCATCCTAACTGACGAGAACAATGAGGCTATTTTGCCTTCGGTTGTTCATTGCGGTAAAGACAATACACTTACCGTGGGTTGCGATGCTTGCCCGTACGCAAAGACTGATCCCACTAACACCATTGTCTCAGTTAAGCGATTTATGGGCTTGGGTTATCGCGAAGTTAAAAACTTTAAAAATTGCCCTTATCAACTGGTTGAAAATGGCAACAATGTTTTATTTCACACAGCCATGGGCGATTTGAGCGCAGTTGAGATTTCATCTAGTATTTTGTCATCACTTAAACAGCGCGCTGAGAAATCACTCGGTGGTAATTTAGTGGGTGCAGTGATTACCGTACCTGCCTATTTTAATGATGCACAGCGCCAAGCCACTAAAGATGCTGCAACACTGGCAGGGCTGAATACATTACGTTTACTTAACGAGCCAACAGCAGCAGCTGTGGCTTATGGTTTAGAATCAGGCGAAGCTGGCATTCATGCAATTTATGACCTGGGTGGTGGTACGTTTGACATTTCTATCTTAAGCTTTCAAAAAGGCGTGTTTAAAGTACTGGCTACTGGGGGAGACTCTGCACTCGGGGGTGATGACTTTGATCAGCTGATTATTGACGATTGTATTGTTACATTAAATTTGGGAGAGCTAACACCGGCCCAGATGCAAAAAATTAAGCAATTTGCACGCACAGCAAAGGAGACTCTAACTAGTCATGAATATGCTGAATTTGACTGCATAGAAGCGCCTTATCGCATCACTAAGACTAAGTTTGAGTCATTATCTAAGGCTTTGATTAAGCGTACCTTATTATTGACTAAGCGTGCTGTTAGAGACGCTGAGGTTGAAGTGAGTGATATTAAAGATGTGATCATGGTGGGTGGCTCAACACGTATGCCATTGGTCAGGACGATGGTTGGTGATTTGTTTGACAAGCCAGTTTTATGCAGCATTAACCCAGACGAGGTGGTTGCCAAAGGCGCAGCCATTCAGGCAAATCTTTTAGCTGGTAATAAATCAAAAGATGACATGTTGTTGTTGGATGTATTGCCTTTGTCTCTAGGGTTAGAAACCATGGGTGGCTTAGTAGAAAAAGTCGTACACCGAAACACCACAATCCCGATTGTAAGAGCTCAAGAATTTACCACTTTTAAAGATGGTCAAACTGCCATGAGTGTCCATGTACTACAAGGTGAACGAGAATTAGTTAATGATTGCCGATCGCTGGGTAAATTTGATCTCAGAGGTATTCCGCCAATGGTGGCTGGTAATGCGCGTATTCGCGTAGAATTCCAAGTAGATGCAGACGGCTTATTGTCCGTCAGTGCAACAGAAGAAACTTCTGGTGTAAAGGCCGACGTAACCATTAAACCGTCGTATGGTCTTAGCGATGGTGAAATGGAAAAAATGCTCAAGGATTCCATTTTGTTTGCCAAAGATGATATTCAAGCCAGGCAGCTTCATGAAATGCAAGTGGATGCTGATAGGACACTTGAGGCGATTGATTCAGCGCTTGCTAAAGACCAAGACATGCTAGACAAGATAATGCTTGATGATATTATGCAAGCCAGATCTCAGCTAGCAGCAGTGGCCAGAGATGACAATGAAAAAGTCATTAAAACTGCCATTGACCAATTAGAAAAAACCAGTGAAAAGTTTGTTGAATTACGCATGAACAGCACGGTTATGAAGGCCATGAAAGGCCACAATGTTGACGAATTTTAAAAGGAAGAGTTATGCCACAAATTATTATATTGCCTCATCATGAATTATGCCCAGAAGGCAGCGTTATTGAAGTTGAAACCGGTATTAGCATTTGCGATGCATTACTGGCTAACGATGTTGAAATCGAACATGCTTGTGAGATGTCAAACGCTTGTACGACCTGCCATATTTATGTGAGAGAAGGCTTTGATGACATTGAAGAATCTGACGAAACTGAAGATGATTTGTTGGATAAGGCTTGGGGTTTAGACCCAGACTCTCGCCTATCTTGCCAGGCGATTGTTAGTGATACTGATCTGGTTATTGAGATTCCGAAATATACAATTAACCAAGTCTCTGAAAACCATTAGGCTTTGAATTTTTACATTGTGCTTTGTTGGATTTAAAAAAATCCTCAGTCATTTACTTATTTGTAAACTCAATCGGATTTTTTTAAATCCGCCTCACACAATGAAAAAATTCTTCACCTAAAGAACTAAAAACGTCTACTTAACGAAAAACTTTTTAAAGTTTTAAAAACTTAGAGATAAAGCATTTTTCTTCTTCCGGTGGTCCAAATTTTGCGACCACATCTTCTGGCTTAGTTTTGGACAATAGCCATTGCGGTATCGGTGGGTGCTCGCTACTACCACAAGACTTGCCTAAGTTTTTTGGGTGGAAGATCTTTACAAAACCTGGATTATCCAGGTCATCGGTATAAACAATGCCACAATAACGCTCTTGATGTTCGCTGGTTAAAATTTCCTTAATTTCCTTAATCTGATTGATAAAACCATCAGTATCAATGGTTTCTGTAGGGGCTGTTGATAACGTATCGTACAAGTACCAATCATTCGGCTGATTGATCAGTTTTTGTAATAAGGCGTGGCAATCATCCCATTGCATGATGCCAATGAAGCGCCCTTGAAATTTATCAAAATAATCAGACATTAATTATTTTCAATATCTGCCTCAAGAGAGTTGTAGCTTTGCTCTAACTCTTTCCAACTTCCATTGATATTAGAGAAAGATTTAAAAAAGTGATTCATGTTAATCGTTGGTATCGTTGGCGCATCATGACCCAGTAAATCTTCAGCAATATGCTGCGATGCAGACCTATAGTTAAGCTTTACATCCACATTAAGCTGAGCAGAATTGTCTTTATTGTTAAAGATAAAATCATGCTTACTGTGCCCTTTTGGTGGAATAGTAGTGTCTCTAACAATATGATTGATTGCCCAAGGGTCATGCGTGTCGTTGCCTTCGGCATCTACTGCCCAAGTTTTAAATACCACTGTTTTATCTTCATCAAAATCATGGTGATTATCAAGTTTTCCAGTTTCAAATAAGACATTATTGTTCTTATCTGTAATGGTTGCTTCAATCCATATATGGCGCACTTGCGTTAAAGAAGTTGGTAGATTATGGCCAGCACCAACGTTATAAACATCAACCTTTAATTCAAATAATCCATCATCTCTTTGACTTAAATCAACAGACAATTCGGTTGCATTTTGTAAACGTTTTTTTGCGATTTCTGCATGTTGACGCTTACGAAGATTTTTAGGTGACATAATCGCAGAAATAATCGCATTGCCGCCGACAAACTCATGAGAGTGTACAATGCTGTGTTCTTCTGTGCCAAGTGTTGAAGCCTTTCCACTAAGCCTAACTTTTTTATTGGTAAAAGTCTCCGGGCGCTTAAGCGTCTTAGCAATTTGAATCGCCACTTCAACGGAATTCATATGACAGTCTTGACAGACGATTTCATTTTGCGCATAAGGTGAAAAACGCCATTCGTCATAAGTTCTTTCAATGCCGGTACCATTCACAGGGTGGATGATATTGTGACAGCTGGCGCACAGGTTTGCCTTGGTGTGTAACTCTGAATATTGTGTTTCGTGATAAGGTGATTTTGAATTTTTTAAAGGGCCGTATTTAATATGAGTTTCGGTATCAATAATATGTGATCCATTACCATGCTCTGAAGTGATTGTATCTTCCAGAGGTACTGCACCAGAAATACTATGGCACACATCACAGGTTACACCACGCGCACCTTTTTCAGACACGCTGAATTCATTAGTTTTCTTATCCCAACTAACGGTTCCTGTTAATACGCCAATAGGGGAGTGACAGCCCGCACAAAGATTAAAAATCTTGCCATCAGTTGCTTTTAAGCCTTTTTTAAATTCTGCTTGGAAAATTGGATCATTCCATGAATTCGAGTGCATTGATCCGCGCCAGCCTTCATACTGTTTTGGATGGCAGCCTGCACAGGTTTCAGGGTTTTCAAAACTATCTAGTGTGGCTTTGTGATTATTTTTGGTGCGTAACATTGAGGGTGGGAAAGGGCGCTCAGGTGTTGGTTTAATATCAAATCCAGCTGCATTTTGATTAATGCCAACAGAAGCAGCTTGCAATTTATTAAAGGCAATAGAGATAATCGCAATAGTAAATAAAATTGAGATAATTTTTTTCATTATTTTTTCTCCTCTAGGGTAGGCACTAAGTAGCTTGAATAATAAGCCACTGCTTCGATTTGTTCGCTACTCATGGTGTCAATAATCCGACGCATAACTCTTTCACCATCGTTGGTGCGCTTTCTATTTTTAAATTCGTTTAGTGTGGAGATAAGGTATTGAGGGGGTTGATTGGCTAAATTTGGCACATTAAGCTCTACCAAGGCGTCGCCATTTTTCCCATGGCAAACAAAACAAGCGGCTTGTCCTGTATCTGCATTACCGTTATCGTAAAGTTTTTTACCTAAAGTTAGTAGCGCTGTTTTTTCAGCATCGGTTTTCAGATGAGTGATATTTTTAACAATCGGGGTTTTGATTTGTGATTCGTAAAAAGCACCAATATGCTGTGTATCAGCTTCGTTAATACCTAGCGCAATACTTGTCATTGTAGCGTTGCGACGATCAGCCTCTTTAAAATCTTGAATTTGTTTGGCAATATAGCCGGCGGGCTGGCCAGCAAGGCTAGGAAACATCGGCAAAAAACTATTACCAGTAGGGCCATGACAACCCATGCAAGCCATAGTTTTTAATTTACCTATTTCGGCATCACCTTGCGCATTAACAGAAAAATTTAACGCAAAATATACTAGCCCAACAACCCAATATTTTTGATTGAATGACATCCTCTCTCCCCTTAGAATTTAGCATTACAAGAGTACTATAATAGCGCCCTAACGCAAGAGAGTCAAACGAATAAGTGAGCGCTTATATTGTTTTAACTTAAAAAAGTTTATTCAATCGTAATACTTGGGAATGCACCTAGGGCTTTGTCTTGCTGTGTTAATTTAGCAGAAACTTTTCTGGCAATTTCTTTGTAGATTTCAGCCACTCGACCTTCTGGATCTTTTGCAACTGTTGGTACGCCTTCGTCTACGTCAGTACGAATTTCCATCTCTAGTGGTAGCGCACCTAAGAAGTTAACATTCGCATCTTTAGCCATTTGCTCGCCACCACCAACGCCAAAGATAGCCTCTTCATGGCCACAGTTTGAGCAAATGTGTAATGACATATTCTCAACAATACCAAGAATAGGAATATTAACTTTTTCAAACATAGCCAAGCCTTTCTTAGCATCAAGTAACGCAATGTCTTGTGGCGTTGTCACAATCACAGAGCCACTCACTGGAATTTTTTGAGACAGTGTTAGTTGCGTATCACCAGTGCCTGGTGGTAAGTCGATAATCATGTAGTCAACGCCACGCCATAAAGTATCACGCAGCATTTGCTCTAACGCTTGCGTTACCATAGGGCCACGCCAGATCATTGGAGATTCTTCATCTACCAAATAGCCGATTGACATGCTCTGCATGCCATGACCCAAGATAGGTAATAATTTTCCTTCACCTGTTTGATCAGGCTTAAGTGTAGAAACACCCAACATTCTTGGTTGAGATGGGCCATAAATATCAGCATCTAAAATAGCAACCTTAGCGCCTTCAGCTTGTAGTGCAAGTGCTAGGTTAACCGCAGTGGTTGATTTACCAACACCACCTTTACCTGAGGCAACAGCAATAATATTTTTAACTTCTGGCAGTATATCAACGCCTTTTTGGGTTGAGTAAGTTGCAATCTTAGTCTCGATATTAACCGTTGAATTATTAATGCCAGCGTTTGATAATGCTTGAGTAATAGCATCTGACAATGTTTTGTGGTAACTAGCAGCAGGGTAGCCAAGTACAATATTAACAACTACTTTGTCACCATCAATGTCTATACTATCCACCACATGTGAAGCAACTAAATCTTGTTCAGTGTAAATATCAACAACGGTTTCAAGAATATTCTCGATTTGATCTTGGGTTAAATCTGCCATTTGTTATACATCCAATTAAGTAAAATGATGCTATTTTATCGTATAACGATTATAAGCAATCCATAATATTAATAGGCCTATTAGCACACCCTTATGTCACAACGAAAAATCCTAGTTACATCCGCACTTCCTTATGCCAATGGTGAGATCCATTTAGGGCATTTATTGGAATATATCCAAACAGATATTTGGGTACGCTTTCAAAAAATGATGGGCAATGAATGCCATTACGTATGTGCAGACGATGCGCATGGTACACCCATTATGCTTAAAGCCAATGAGCTTGGTATCACCCCTGAAGAGCTTATTGCAGGTGTAAGCGAGCGCCATCAAGCGGATTTTAAAGATTTTGCGATTGGCTTTAGCCAGTACCATTCAACTCACTCTGATGAGAATAAAGAAATCTCTGCTGGTATTTACAACAAGCTGAACGACAAAGGCTTTATTAAGACCCGTACAATTTCCCAAGCATTCGACCCTGAAAAACAAATGTTTTTGCCTGATCGTTTCATCAAAGGCGATTGCCCTAAGTGTGGCGCACAGGATCAATATGGTGACAACTGTGAAGTCTGTGGCGCTACTTATTCTCCAACCGAACTTAAGAATGCAAAATCTGCAGTATCAGGTGCAACACCAATCACCAAAGATTCTGAGCACTATTTCTTTGATTTACCGCAGTTTGAATCCCAACTTAAGGATTGGACGGAAGCAGGGCACTTACAAGCTGAAATCAGCAATAAGCTTGCCGAGTGGTTTGAGCAAGGCTTGAAGCAATGGGATATTTCTCGCGATGCGCCATATTTTGGTTTTCAAATTCCCGGTGTAGAAAACAAATACTTTTATGTATGGCTCGATGCACCCATTGGCTACATGGCTAGCTTTAAAAAACTGTGTGATACACAAGGCTTAGATTTTAACGAATACTTTAATAAAAACTCTGACACTGAGTTGTATCATTTTATCGGTAAAGACATCGTTTATTTCCATGCGCTATTTTGGCCGGCAATGTTAATGGGTGCTGATTACCGTACACCAAACGCTATTTTTGCTCATGGCTTTTTAACCGTTAACGGCCAAAAGATGAGTAAATCTCGTGGCACATTCATCCAAGCCAGAACCTATTTAGAGAGCCTTAACCCTGAATGCTTGCGTTATTATTACGCTTACAAACTCTCAGCTAAGATTGATGATATCGACCT
>JABGOT010000135.1 GCA_018648985.1 Candidatus Ruthturnera sp. | reverse complement strand
ATGATCAATTTGGTCATGCAGGTGTTGATGGCAGTGCTGGTGCTGGCGGATTTGGTGGTGGCAGCCCTTTTGGTGGCGGTGGATTTGGCGATATCTTTGGTGATATCTTTGGTGGCGGTGGGCAGCAACAAGCTGACAACCGTGGGTCAGACTTGCGCTATGATCTAGAGATCGACCTTAAAGAGGCTGCTGGAGGCACAACCGTTAAGATTCGCATCCCTAAAAACGAATCTTGTGACACTTGTTCGGGCACGGGCGCCAAACCGGGTACATCGGTTAATACTTGTGGCACTTGTGGCGGTCATGGTCAAGTGCAAATGCAACAAGGTTTCTTTGCAGTACAACGCCCTTGTCATGACTGTTCTGGCACTGGCCAAAAGATTGAATCCCCTTGCGGTACTTGCCGTGGAAAAGGCGTGGTACGTAAGCAAAAAACCTTATCCGTTAAAATTCCTGCCGGTGTCGACACCGGCAATCGCATTCGTCTAAGTGGTGAGGGTGAGGCTGGTTTGCGTGGTGGCCCAAGTGGTGATTTGTATGTACAAGTTCATGTGAAAAAACACAATATTTTCCAACGAGAAGGTAATGATCTTTACTGTGAAGTGCCAATCGATTTTGCCACAGCAACACTTGGCGGCTCTATTGAAGTACCAACATTGAGCGGAAAACTTAAAATTAAAGTGCCAGCAGGCACGCAAACGGGCAAATTATTCCGTTTGCGTGGTAAAGGAATAACAGCCATCAGAGGTAGTAGTGCTGGTGATTTGCTTTGCCAGGTAAAAATCGAAACTCCAGTCAATTTAAATAAAAAGCAACAGCAATTACTGAAAGATTTTTCTGAGTCTTGCGGTAAGAAACAACACCCCGAGTCCGACTCCTTCTTTGGTAAAATGAAGTCATTTTTTGAATAATTAAACGAGGCTAAATCAGTGAAAATCCAACAAATTAAAGCAAGAGAAGTTCTTGATTCACGTGGTAACCCAACCATTGAAGCTGATGTTATTTTAGATAACGGAATCATTGGTAGCGCTATGGTGCCTTCTGGTGCTTCAACCGGTCAACGCGAAGCATTAGAGTTACGCGATGGTGATAAGTCTCGTTACTTAGGTAAAGGTGTCTTAAAAGCGGTTGATTTTATCAATACTGAAATCAACCAAGCTTTGGCGGGTTTTGATATTAGCAATTTATCTGTTATTGATCAAGCAATGATTGATCTTGATGGTACTGACACTAAATCAAGACTCGGCGCTAACGCAATTTTAGCTGTGTCTTTAGCTAGTGCACATGCGCATGCCAATGCCAACAACCAACCCTTATACAGTTCATTAGAGGTTGAGGGTGATTTCCAACTACCTGTACCGATGATGAATATTATCAACGGTGGTGAACACGCCAATAACAGTGTTGATATTCAAGAATTTATGATTATTCCTGCTGGTGCGCCTAGTTTTAAAGAAGCGTTGCGTTATGGTGCGGAAGTTTTTCACCATTTAAAAGCCGTACTAGAAGCGCAAGGCATGAATACAGCAGTGGGTGATGAAGGTGGTTTTGCGCCAGATTTAGCCTCAAACGAAGATGCTATTAAAGTGATTTTAGAAGCCGTTAAAAATGCCGGATATGAGGCAGGCAAAGATATCTTTATTGGTATCGATGCAGCCAGTTCTGAATTTTATGCGAATGGCACATACAACTTAGCAAGCGAGAATAGATCACTTAGCTCTGAGGAGTTTGTTGACTATTTAGCCAACTGGGTAGAAAACTACCCGGTTATCTCTATCGAAGATGGTATGGATGAAAATGACTGGGATGGCTGGGATCTGCTCACGAAGAAAATTGGCGACAAAGTGCAATTGGTGGGTGATGACTTGTTTGTCACCAATGCCAGCATCTTATCTAAAGGTATTGAGAAAAGTATTGCTAACTCAATCTTAATTAAAGTTAACCAAATCGGTACTTTGACAGAAACTTTTAATGCCATGTCAATGGCTACTAAAGCAGGCTATACTTGTGTCATGTCACATCGATCTGGTGAAACTGAAGACACAACCATTGCTGATTTAGCAGTAGCCACAGGCTGTGGTCAGATTAAAACAGGTTCATTATCTCGCTCTGATCGATTGGCAAAATACAATCGCTTGCTTCGCATTGAAGAAGAATTAGGTTCAAAGGCAATTTACCCAGGACTTGATGCTTTTAATCATTTGAATTAAACTAAACCCTAATTAATTCAATCTAAACAATTTATTGGAAACACTTTCAACCTTTTGGCTAGGCATTATCCTTTTAGGGTTAATCTTGGCTTCTGCTTTTTTCTCTAGCAGCGAAACCTCAATGATGGCGATCAATCGCTATCGTCTAAAATCGTTAAGCAATCAAAACAACGCACAAGCAAAACGCACTGAAAAATTACTAGCCAATCTCGATCATCTAATTGGCACTATTTTACTGGGCAACAACTTTGTCAATATCTTTGCCTCATCTATTGCCACCATACTGGCCATTAAGCTTTGGGGTGAGGGCTCTATTGTCTATGCATCAATACTACTGACTTTTGTGATTTTAATTTTTGCAGAAACCACGCCAAAAACCTTTGCGGCTAAAAATCCAGAAAAAATCGCCCTACCCGCTTCGATTATCATTAGTGGTTTAATCATACTTTTTAAGCCTTTTGTTTGGCTAATTGCCAAGCTTTCAAACTTAATCCTAAAACTGTTAGGTATTAAGAACGAATCACAGGCTAATGGTGTCAGCTCAGAAGAGCTTAGAATGGTGGTCAATGACGCCAAACCGGTTATTGCTTCTAACTATCAAAAAATGCTACTTAATATCATCGACTTAGAGAAAGTCAAGGTAGAAGATATTATGATCCCTAGGCATGAGCTGATTAGTGTCGATATCAATAACCATAGCGAAATCCTTTCTCAACTAGAGCGTATTCAACATACGCGATTACTGACGTTTGACGGCTCATCAGATAATATTACCGGTGTACTACATATGCGTGATGTGGTCAATCTATATGCCAAAGGCAACTTTAGTATCGACAATGTCATTAAATTAATTCGTAAGCCTTATTTCATTCCTGAAGGCACCTCACTGGCACACCAATTGGCACATTTTCAAACCAAAAAAAGACGCTTAGGGCTTGTGGTTGATGAATATGGCGAGGTTAGAGGGTTAGTGGTTTTGGAAGACATTCTAGAAGAGATTGTAGGTCAATTCACTTCCAACCAAAACGAAACCATTGAAGAGGTAATTCAACAAAAAGATGGCAGTTATTTAATCGACCCTAGAATTAGTATTCGCGAACTCAACACCTTGCTAAAGGTAAACTTATCGACCGCTAAAGCAAAAACATTGAATGGTCTCATTTTAGAAACCTTACAGAGCATTCCAAAGCGTGACATCAGTTTAAAAGTAGACAATGTGTTAATTGAAATCATGCAGATTTCAGACCAAACTATTAAACTGGTTAGATTAACAAAGCTAGACTAACGCTTGCCCCATTCTAACCACTTCTGATTCTTTAAGGTTAAATTTCTTGTCTTGATTAGGCATTAACAATATCACCGTAGAGCCCATATTAAACCGACCTAATTCTTCGCCTTTCTTTAAAGTAATGTTTTGATCTTGATAGTTAAAGTGTTGTACTTGTTTTTTGTACGGTGGATTGATCTGCCCATGCCAAACTGTTTGCATAGAGCCAACAAAAATAGCACCAACCAACACAAAAGCACAAAGACCAAATTCTGTTTCAAAGTAGCACACTACACGTTCATTTCGAGCAAATAGATTATCAACGTTTTGCGCTGTTTGCTGATTAACTGAAAACAAATCGCCTGGAATGTAATCCATTGAAACTAGCCTAGCATCATAAGGCATATGGATGCGATGGTAGTCTTTAGGCGACAGGTAAATTGTGGTAAAAAATCCAGCTGAAAATTCAGCTGATCGTGGGTCATTGCCAAGTAATTGATCAACACTATAGTCACGACCTTTTGCTTGTAAGATTTGCGCATTATTGATATTCCCAACCTGAGAAATAGCACCATCTACTGGGCAAATAATATCACTCTTGGCAATCGGCCTAGCATTTGGTTTGAGTGAGCGAGTAAAGAAGTCGTTAAAGTGCGTATAGTCTTCTACTTGTTCACGATTTGCTTCAGATAGATCAACTTGATAAGCTTTAACAAACCAACGGGTAAAGGTGTGTTTCAGCCACGTATTTTCAATGCGAGCAAAGCGAAACATTAGCTTTGAGAGCCAATGTTGTGGCAATAAATATTGTAACCAGACCATTAGTTAATTTTTCTTTGAATAAAGCTCAGCGCATCGTCAAACTTAACTTCAATTTTATCGGCATTGTTTCTGGCTTTATACTCCACATTACCATTATCAGCATGTGTATCACTGAGTACCATGCGATGTGGAATACCTAATAGCTCACTATCAGCAAACATAATGCCAGCACGTTCTTTACGATCATCAAGTAACACTTCAATGCCGGCTTTTGAACATTGCTGATACAAGTCGTCTGCTAAAACTTTAACGCGAGTAGATTTATTGTAATTAATAGGCACAATCACCAGTTGAAATGGCGCAATATTTTGTGGGAAGACAATGCCGCGATCATCATAATTTTGCTCAATTGCAGCTGCAATTACGCGTGTTACGCCAATACCATAACAACCCATTGTGGTTGTTACTGCCTTGCCACCCTCACCAATCACATTGGCTTTCATCGCCTCAGAATACTTAGTGCCGAGTTGGAAGATATGACCAACCTCAATACCACGTTTAATTACCAACTTGCCTTTGCCGTCTGGCGACGTATCACCTTCTACCGCATTACGAAGATCAGCTTCATTAAATTCAACGCCCTGCCAATTAGCCCCAGTCAAGTGATAATCCCACTCATTAGCACCACAAACAAAATCGCACAGCACGCTGGCAGAGTAATCCACAATCAAATCGATACTTAAACCTTTAACGCCGATAAAACCTTTCTTTAAGTCAAGTGACTTAATTTCATCATCCGTTGCAAGTTCAAATTCACCAAATAAATTATGTGCTTTAATTTCATTTAACTCATGATCACCACGAAGCGCCAATGCTTTAAAACCATTTTCAGTTTTAATAATCAAAGTTTTAATGCATTGAGACTGCTCAATAGCTAAAAATTCAGCCACATCTTCTATGCTGGTTTTCTTCTTAGTGAGTACTTGTGTCTCATCCGCTTGCGCTTGACAAGCGCTGTCTTGTTTAGAAAAAGCAACTTTTTCAATATTAGCGGCGTAATCTGATTCATCAGAAAAACAAATCGCATCTTCGCCACTGTCTGCCAATACATGGAATTCGTGTGAACTATCACCACCAATCGAGCCTGAATCCGCCAATACTGGGCGATAATCCAACCCTAGACGGTCAAATATATTGCAATAAGTTTGATGCATTAATTCATAGGTCTGCTGCAAAGAGTCTTGATCTAAATGAAATGAATAAGCATCTTTCATAATAAATTCACGTGAACGCATCACTCCAAAACGCGGGCGTATTTCATCGCGGAATTTGGTTTGAATTTGATAAAAGTTCATCGGTAATTGCTTATAACTACGCAAATATTGCGCAGCTAAATTCGTAATCACCTCTTCATGTGTTGGGCCCAAACAAAACTCACGGTTGTGTCTGTCGTTAAAACGCAATAACTCAGGACCATACTGATCCCAACGACCAGATTGTTGCCAAAGCTCTGCCGGTTGCGCAACCGGCATGAGTAGCTCCTGTGCACCGGCTTTATTCATCTCTTCACGGATAATCGCCTCTACTTTTTGCAAGACTCTTAAACCCATTGGTAAATAGGTATACAAGCCAGAAGCCAGTTTAGAAATCAACCCTGCGCGAATCATCAACTGATGAGAAATCACTTGAGCATCATTTGGCGCTTCTTTTTGAGTCGGAATTAACAGTTGCGTTGTTTTCATTTTCGATAAAATAGATATAATTTATTTGTGGTTGATTTTACCTGCGAGAGAAGTTTATGAGCGATATTCTATCTATTCTAATTTGGGCGATTCCAGTGCTATTTGCTATCACTATCCATGAGGCGGCACATGGTTGGACTGCAAGCCAGCTAGGTGACCATACTGCAAGAATGATGGGGCGCCTAACGCTCAACCCTATCAAGCATATTGACCCCGTTGGTACATTACTAGTGCCCGCACTATTGTACCTATCCTCTTCTGGTTTTATTTTCGGTTGGGCAAGACCGGTACCAGTTAACTTTAACGCACTCAGATCACCCAAACGAGACATGCTTTGGGTGGCATTGGCAGGGCCTGGTGTTAACTTATTAATGGCAATTGGGTGGCTAATTGTTATTGCTGTTGCAAATAATACTAATATTCCATTTTTAGTATTAATGGGTGGAGCCGGTGTTTTTGTGAATTTATTGTTAGCAATTTTTAACTTATTACCCATTCCACCTTTAGATGGCGGTAGAGTCGTTAGCTCTTTATTGCCTAAAAAATTGGCCTACCAATATGACCAACTAGAGCCATATGGTCTATTTATCTTAATTGGATTACTCTATTTTGGCGTATTTAAAATTGTAGTGTGGCCAATCGTCTTATTTATACTGATATGGCTATCAAACTTATCAGGGCTTAATTTGGTCGATTTAATTATTGTTAACTTGCTGGGTTAAGACGAACAACTAACCTCAAGACCTTGTGCCCAACTAGGTGCCTCATTAGTATAAGCAGTTAAGTCTGGGTGCTCACCAAAGGGTTGGCTAAGCAAGTTAAACAGTGTGTTAATTTCAGTGTAATTTTTCTCATCTTGGGCTTTTCGAATGGCCACTTCAGCTAAATAATTACGCAAAATATATTTAGGATTCACGCTATTCATTAACTCGATTCTATTGCTACTTTGCTCTTGAGTAATGCGTTTATCATACAACACAAGCCAATCACTAAAATCTGAGTCTTTGGATAGTGCATCAACATCATTAAGTTGTCTTAGTGAATTAGTGCAGTCTTTTTGATTCTTGTACAATACTTCAAAGAATTGGCCAATGAGCACATTATCTTGGTCGTCTTTTTCAACTAATCCAAATTTTTTCCTCATTAATTTAGAATACGCCTCAACCAAATGAGTTTGATAACTGTCTAATGCAGACTTGGCTTGTTGGTCAGTGACTAAGCTTCCAAGACTATCCGTTAAGCGAGATAAATTCCACAAAGCAATGCCAGGTTGTTGTTCAAACGCATAGCGCCCCTCATGATCAGAATGATTGCAAATAAACTTAGGGTTGTAAGTTTCTAAAAAACCAAATGGGCCGTAATCAATCGTCAACCCTACAATCGACATATTGTCGGTATTCATTACCCCGTGAGAAAAACCTTGTGCTTGCCATCCAGCAATCATTGTGGCGGTACGCTTAACCACTTCAGACAGAAAATCAACATATCTATTCTTACCTTGGCAATGCGGATAATGCCGCTCAATCACAAAATCTGCCAACCGCTTAACTTGCTTTGTTTGCCCGCGAGAAGCAAATAATTCAAAGTGTCCGAAACGAATATGGCTGGGCGCTGTGCGTAGCACAATTGCACCAGTCTCGATCTGTTCTCGACAAACTTCAGTCTCACTACCCACCAAGGTTAAAGCCTCAGTCGTAGCAATATTAAGGCCCTTCATAGCAATAGAGCACAGATATTCTCGAATAGAAGACCTTAATACTGCGCGCCCATCTGCATTACGGGAGTACGGTGTTGGTCCTGCACCTTTAAGAGAAAGCTCACGCCCTTGGGTCTGACCAATCAAGCAAGAGCGCCCATCGCCTAGTTGCGAGACAAAATGACCAAACTGGTGTCCTGCATAAATACTAGCAATCGGCTGTGTGCTTTGAAATTGTTGCTCACCTGAAGCGACACCAAGTAAATCAGCATCACTCATGCTTAAGTTGAGTTGCTCGTATAAAGCTTGGTTTTTATGAATTAAAAAAGGACTACTTAAAGGTTGTGTTTCAATTGGTGAGAAAAACTCTTCACCCAAACTGGAAAAATCTAGCGTGTTTTTAGCCAAGTTTTAATCTTAACATTTCGTTAAGTAATTTAGGGTTCGCCTTACCCTGTGTAGCTTTCATCGCCTGACCTACAAAAAAGCCCAAAATCTTTTCGTTGCCTGACTTAAACTGCTCAACCTGTGGCTGATTATTAGCAATAATTTCATCAACAATCGCTTCAATAGCGCTTGTATCCGTCATTTGCTTTAAGCCTTTGGCTTCGATAATTTCATCGGCACTACCTTCGCCATCCCACATGGCTTTAAACACATCTTTGGCAATCTTGCCAGAAATAGTATCGTCACCAATACGACTCACCAATAAAGATAAATCATCAGCAGTAATAGGCGCATCCAACAATTCAAGCTGATTCTTATTAAGAGAGGCGCTAAGTTCACCCATAATCCAGTTGGCGCATAACTTGGCGTGATCGGCGTTATTAACAATCATTTTCTCAAAATAATCTGCCGTTGGCTTTTGTGAAGTTAGCACATCTGCATCATATTCACTTAAACCAAACTCAGTGATAAATCTGGCTTTTTTCTCTTGTGGCAGTTCAGGTAATTCTTGTTTGATTTGCACCATCAATTCGTCTGAAATCTCTACAGGGAGCAAGTCTGGATCAGGAAAATAACGATAATCATTTGCCTCTTCCTTTGAGCGCATAGAGCGTGTTTCGTGTTTAACTGCATCATAAAGTCGGGTCTCTTGCGCAACCTCACCACCCTCTTCAAGGATGTCTTGCTGACGCTCTACTTCTAGATTGATCGCACGCTCTAAAAACTTAAATGAATTAATGTTCTTTAATTCAGCACGCGTGCCTAATTTTTCTTGACCCATTGGACGAATAGAAACGTTTGCATCGCAACGGAAAGAGCCCTCTTGCATATTACCATCACAAATTTCTAAATACTGCACTAATGCGTGAATTTTTTTAGCATAGGCAACCGCCTCTTTAGCGCTACGCATATCAGGCTCTGATACGATTTCAAGCAAGGGGGTGCCGGCTCGATTAAGGTCAACCGCAGTAAAATCATCATACAAATCATGAATTGACTTACCTGCGTCTTCTTCTAAATGTGCACGAGTAACGCCGATAACTTTGGTTTTGTCACCTAACGTAATCTCAATTTCACCTTCACCAACAATTGGCCAATCAAGCTGAGAGATTTGATAACCTTTGGGTAAGTCGGGGTAGAAGTAATTTTTACGGTCAAACACATTACGCTGATTAATGTGCGCATCTACCGCCAAACCAAATTTAATAGCCTTATTAACAACTTCTTTGTTTAAAACAGGTAATACGCCTGGTAAGCCCAAATCTACCGCACAAGCTTGTGAATTTGCTTGCGCACCATATTGAGTCGCCGCTGCTGAAAAAATCTTAGATTTTGTATTTAATTGAGCGTGAATCTCAAGACCGATGACCGTTTCCCATTCCATCAGCCTTTCTCCTCTGGCGTTTGTGTATGCCAATCGGTTTGCTGTTGGAATTGGTGAGCGATATTTAATAATTTAGACTCAGACCAGTAATTACCAATCAACTGTAAGCCTACAGGCAGATTCTGGGAGAAGCCTGCTGGAATACTCATGCCTGGCAAGCCAGCCAAATTTGCACTTAAAGTATAAATATCAGCCAAATACATCGATACTGGATCTTTAACCGAGCCTAAATCAAACGCCGTTGTTGGCGATACTGGGCCCATAATTACATCGACATCTTTAAAGGCTTTTTTAAAGTCTTCACTAATTAAGTGGCGGGTTTTTTGCGCCTTTAAATAATAAGCATCATAATAACCAGCAGAAAGCGCATAAGCACCAATCATAATACGGCGTTTAACTTCCTCACCAAAACCTTCTGAGCGAGAGCGTAAATACAAATCTTCTAAATCTTTTGGATCATCACAACGGTAACCGTAGCGCACACCATCTAAACGTGAAAGGTTGGATGAACATTCACAAGGGGCGACAATATAATAAGTTGGAATTGCATAAGCTGAATTTGGTAATGACACTTCTTTGATAGTTGCACCCATGGTTTCAAGCTCTTTCACAGCAGCCATTACCTGGGAGGCAACTTCATCATCTAATCCCTCTGAGAAAAACTCTTTTGGCAAGCCAATAGTCAACCCTTTGATCGAATCATTTAACGATGCAGTGTAATCTTCTACATCACGCTCAGCGCTAGTGGAATCTTTCTCATCAAAGCCGGCCATCACATTTAATACTAGCGCTGCATCCTGTGCTGTTTGTGTCATTGGCCCTGCTTGATCTAAGCTTGAAGCATAAGCAATCATACCGTAACGTGACACACGGCCATAAGTAGGCTTTAGCCCAGTAATACCACACAGACTTGCCGGCTGTCGAATGGATCCACCAGTATCTGTACCAGTAGCAAAAGGCGCTAGTCGCCCTGCTACTGCAGCGGCCGAACCACCTGAAGACCCACCTGGAATCTTATTCTCATTCCAAGGGTTTTTAACATCGCCAAAATAAGAGTTTTCATTTGACGAACCCATGGCGAATTCATCCATATTGGCCTTACCCAACATCACCAAGTCAGCCTGATTAAGCTTGTGACTCACCGTTGCATCGTAAGGGGAAATAAAGTTATCTAACATTTTGGAACCGGCAGAAGTCTTTACCCCATTGGTACAAAAAATATCTTTATGTGCGTAAGGAATACCGGTCAAAATATTTCCAGTACCTTTGGCAATTTTATCGTCCGCTGCTTGCGCTTGCTTCATAGCCAGCTCATCAGTCACTGTAATAAATGCGTTAAGATTTGATACGTTAATACGATCAAGATAATGCTGAGTCAGTTCAACTGAAGAAAAGTCACCTGCTTTTAAACCTTGCGACAATTGTGCAATGGTTTTATTGTGAATACTCATACTACTCAATCACCGTTGGCACTAAATAGTGTCTTTTACCTGTCTGTGGCGCAATTTCTTGAAAGGATTCTGACTGATCCTCTTCAGTGACTTTATCCTCACGCAGACGCTGAGTCATATGTAGCGGATGTGCCATTGGTGTAATATTGTCAGTATCAATCTGCGCTAGCTGCTCAGCCAAACTAAGGATAGAATTTAAATCTTTGGTGTTGCTTTGAAGCTCATCACTACTTAAAGATAAGCGCGCTAGATAAGCAATTTGACCAACTTGCTCCTCACTTAAAGACATATTAGAACGGGAATGGCATTTTGTTAATGACACTCATCGGCTTAGAGAATGAAGCACGTAAAATAGATAAATCACGTTGCATCCATGTCATTGAATCTTGCATGGTTGTCATGTTTTTGTTCATTTCTTCCATGTTGATTAACATCGGCTCTAGTGCATCCATCTTGGCACTAACGCGAGTTAAATCAGTAGAAATTGAATCTAGATTGTCTAATTTAGCGGCAATAATAGTCATATTATCATTCACTTGATCAAAATTCTTTTGCATATAGGCAACCGAATTAGTCATCTTGGCCACACTATTAGACATCTTTTCGACGCTACCAACCATTGAAGTCATGTTGCCACCCATATTAGGATCCATTGAATTTGCTAAGCGGGTCATGTCACTAGTAATAGAGTAAATAATCGTAAACATGCCGATAATAATCGCACTAAATACCGCTAAGGCCGGCAGGAAAAAACGCTCAAATTTAGAATTGGTGTTTTTTTCAACCTCTTCAAGCATTTTTTCTAAATCACTAATACTTGAAGAGATCATTACTTCATCGTCTTCAATTTTTTTTGAGTCTTTCTTGGTATCTGTCATATTATCCTATTGGCAAAATTCATTGATTACTTGATCTAAAAGTTGACTTTGATAGTCATCACAAATGAATGCGTCACCCAATTTTTTTAACAAAATCAAGCGAATATTTCCATCAATTACTTTCTTATCAACTGACATTGCTGCCATGAAATCAGAAGCAGTAATTTTACCGCTAATAGAGATTGGTAAATTAGATTTTTCTAATAAATGTTGGATTTCGCCAACTTCATTAGCTGAAAGTTGATCTTCAAGTTGTGAGAGTTTTGCCGCCATCAACATGCCGACAGAAATCGCTTCACCATGCAGATAATTACCATACCCGAGTGTGTTTTCAATCGCATGACCAAAGGTATGGCCCAAGTTAAGCAGTGCGCGTTTTCCAGCTTCTAGCTCATCTTGTGCAACAATATCAGCCTTGTCTTCACAAGAGCGATATACCGACTCAATTATCATTGACTTGTCTCTGGACATTAATCCATCAATGTTATTTTGTAGATAATGCAAGAAATCAATATTACCCAACAAGCCATATTTAATGATTTCAGCCATGCCAGCTGAATACTCACGGTCTTCCAAAGTATCTAATGTGTCTACATCAATCACTACACATTTTGGCTGATAAAAAGCGCCAATCATATTCTTACCTAACACGTGGTTAACGCCTGTCTTGCCACCCACACTTGAATCAACTTGCGACAATAACGTGGTTGGAATTTGAATAAAACTAACCCCACGCTGATAACTTGCCGCTGCAAAGCCAGTCATGTCACCAACCACACCGCCACCTAATGCGATGAGCGTACAAGATCGATCAAAACGCGCTTCTAATAAAGCACTAAAAATTAGATTAACCGTGTCCAGAGTCTTATGCTCTTCGCCATCAGGCAAAACAACTTCTGAAACTTGATAATCACCTAATAAGGATTTAACTTTTTCTAAGTAAAGTGGTGCAACCGTTGTATTGGTGACAATCATTACTTGTTTACCACTAATGTGTTTTGTTAATAACTCACCTTGAGAAAGCAATCCTTGACCGATATAAATCGGATAAGATTTTTCAGACAAATTAAGCTTAAGTGTTCTCACGCGTAAGACCTTTTTTCACCATCACCATCAATATTTTCGACACATCGGCTACACAGTTCAGGGTGCTTATTTTGTGTGCCAACATCTTGCCTGTGGTGCCAACAACGCACACATTTTTCATGTTCAGATTTTGACACCTTAATCATCACGCCCGCTCCCGCTTCAACGCAGTCAGATACTTGCTCACCAATAGGGTGAATTCTAGCATAAGAGGTGATAAAAACAAAACGCAACTCATCGCCCAACTTAGCAAGTGATTGGTAAATCTCATCTTCACAATAAACATCAACTTCGGCATCAAGTGAAGACCCAATAACTTTGTCGGCACGCATACCTTCCATTTGCTTACGAATCGCTGGATTAATTAGACGCGCAGTTTCAATCGAATCATTTTTATAGCCTGAACTTAAACCTTGGTACCATTCTTGCAAGAAAATACTCTGCTCAGTATCGATTTCAATCGTCTGCCAAATCTCCTCTGCAGTAAATGGCAACACAGGCGATAACCAACGTACCATTGCTTGAGTTAAGTGATGTAGAGCGCTTTGAGCGCTGCGTCTTGCAAGTGAATCTTCTCCCGTGGTATATTGACGATCTTTAATAATATCCAAATAAAAGCCACCCAGGTCATTGGTGCAAAAATTCAAAATTAATTGCATAACATGGTGGAAATTATATTCATCATAGCCTTGCAAAATCTGAGTTTGCAAATCAGCCGTTTTTGACACAATCCATTTATCCAAATCAAGCATGTCTTCATGGTTAACCAAATGCTGAGAAACCTCAAAGCCCTGCATATTTGCCAACATAAAACGCACAGTATTACGAATACGACGATATGAATCAGCTGAACGTTTTAAAATTTCATCTGAAACTGTCATCTCGCCCGTGTAATCTGTACTGGCAATCCAAAGGCGTAAGATATCTGCACCAAGGTTATTCACCACTTTTTGTGGCGACATTACATTACCCACCGACTTACTCATTTTCTTACCGTCTTTATCAACGGTAAAGCCGTGGGTCAATACTTGTTTGTAAGGTGCTTTGCCATTAATAGCGCAAGAAGAAATCAGTGAAGACTGGAACCAACCACGATGCTGATCAGAGCCCTCTAAATATAAATCAGCCACATCAGACAAGCCCGCTCTAGCCTTAAGCACTGCATAATGACTCACACCTGAATCAAACCACACATCAAGTGTATCGGTGGTTTTATCGTAATCATCAGCGTCATTTCCTAAGAAATCTGTAATCTCTGATTCAAACCAAGCCTCAATACCACCTTTTTCAATTTTGTCTGAAATAGTAGTAAATAGCTCTTTAGTATTTGGGTGTAGCTCGCCTGTTTGTTTGTGCACAAATAATGTAATTGGTACGCCCCAAAAACGCTGACGAGAAATACACCAATCAGGGCGATTACCCACCATGAGTTCAATACGTTTTTGACCCCAATCTGGAATCCACTCTACTTTTGGAATTTCGGCGTTAACATTGTCTCGCAAACCATTTTGTTGCATTGAAACGAACCACTGCGGTGTTGCTCTAAAAATTACCGGTGTTTTATGACGCCAGCAGTGCGGGTAAGAATGCTCTAATGGCTCATGCTTTACTAAAGTTTTGCTGTTTTCAAGAATCTCAATCACACTGGCATTGGCTTTAAAAATAAACTGCCCGCCTAAAAGCTCAGTATCTTCAAAAAATACACCACGCCCGTCTACCGGGCAATCTACTGGTAGGTCATATTTTAGCCCTACTGCATAGTCTTCTTGACCATGGGCAGGCGCAGTATGCACTGCACCCGTACCAGCTTCAGTGGTGACATGATCGCCCAAAATTACCGGCACTTGTTTGTCATAAAATGGATGCTGTGCTTGCAAACCTTCAATTTCACTACCCGAGAAAACTTGCTCACCAATAGTTGTGTTTTCAATGCCATAACGTGAGATTGCGTTTTCTGCTAATGCTTGCGCTAGCAAATAGTATTCATCGCCAACATCAACCAATACGTAGTCTAAATTTGGGTGTAGTGCTACCGCTTCGTTTGCAGGCAGTGTCCAAGGTGTGGTGGTCCAGATAACCAGTGATACTGGCTTATCAACACCAAACATTGAATCATCAATCAATTTGAATTTCACATCAATGGCATCTGAGCGTTTGTCTTGGTATTCAACTTCAGCCTCTGCTAATGCCGAACCGCAATCTGTACACCAGTGAACTGGCTTAAAGCCTTTGGATACATGGCCGTTTTCAACAATTTCACCCAAAGCACGAACGATATCTGCTTCATATTTAAAATCTTTAGTCAGATAAGGATTATCCCAATCACCTAAAATACCCAGGCGTTGAAAGTCTTGCTTTTGCTTAGCGACTTGGCCATCGGCATATTTACGACACTCGGCTCTGAAATCATTAGCGTTAATCTTATGCCCAACTTTACCTTTTTTCTTCTCAACATTAAGTTCAATCGGTAGGCCGTGGCAATCCCAACCTGGTACGTACGGCGCATCAAAACCCGATAAAGATTTTGACTTAATGATAATGTCTTTAAGTACTTTATTAACCGCATGACCAATATGGATATCGCCATTGGCATACGGAGGGCCGTCATGTAAGGTGAATTTTGGCTTGCCTTGATTATGCTCACGAATACGCGCATAAAGATCGTCATCTTGCCATTTTTTAAGAAAATTGGGCTCACGATTTGCCAAATTTGCCTTCATGGCAAACTTTGTAGCGGGCAAATTTAGGCTAGATTTGTAATCAGACATTAACGCTTAAAAATGATACTAAAAGCGCAATTATACTTTATGGAATAAGGTTTTTGATAACGATAAAAGCTTTATCGTTGTTTGGAAATATACACTTTTATTAGAATGCCGACCACAATAGAGACAACAACAAAAGCAACGCCCGCCCAAAAAACGCCATCGTTATTAAGATCGTTCATCAACATATATGTACCAGTTAAATAATTAATGCCATCATACCACTAAGTAACACTTGATTTAAGGCGTACTCAGTGGCGCGTAAGGTGTGACAACTTAAGTTACTTAAACCTTAATTCTTAGTCTTAAAATTTTTCATGAAATAGAAAAACAAAAAAGTGCCAATTGTTAAGCCAATCATCAATAGACTCATATAAAAAACCGGATCTGCATTTAGTTCACTCATTAACATTTTATTTCTCCTTGTTGTTATTAAAACAAGGTTATTGTATCAATGATGTCTATATAAGTACTTGATCTATATTAAGTAATGTGATTTTAATATTTATAATCCAACTGCTTTTAGTAACAAGCCAACTTGTCCAGGTTTGAGGTAATCATACTGATTAGCTTTAAGCTTCTCTGGTAGGCGGATCTCACCAAAACGTACACGAATTAAACGAGAAACTTTAAATCCTAATGCTTCCCATAAGCGCCTAACTTCACGTTTTCGACCTTCTTTAAGTACCACTTTATACCAACGGTTAGCGCCTTCGCCACCACCCACAGTAACACGATCAAATTTGGCGTATCCATCTTCAAGCTCAATACCTGTCGTTAGTTGTTTAATATCTTCATTTTCAACTTGGCCAAGTACACGAACCGCATATTCACGATCAATTTCAGAGCTTGGGTGCATAAGCTTATTGGCCAAATCACCATTATTGGTAAACAATAACAAACCTGAAGTGTTAAGATCCAATCGACCAACCATCACCCAGCGTGATTCTTTTGGCAATAAATCGTAAACACTCTTGCGCCCTTCTTCGTCTTTGTTTGAACAAATAACGCCAGCTTGTTTATTAAGGATCAACACTTTGGTTTCTTCTTCAGCGTAGCGCTGAAGGTCAATCTTTCGGCCGTCAATTTTTACCTTGTCGCTGATTTCACATTTGTCGCCAATACTGGCGGTCTTGTTGTTAACTTCAATACGGCCCTGCTCAATTAGGCGCTCCGCCCAACGACGTGAACCATAACCAGCAGTAGCAATGAGTTTTTGTAATCTTTCAGACATAATTAATAAATAATTCCCATAGATTCACGCACTTCGGCCATCGTTTCTTTGGCTACGTGACGCGCTTTTTCACTGCCTTCATAGATAATTTGTTTGATCAAATCGGGGTCAGCTTGATACTTGGCGATACGTTCTTGCATTGGCATTAGCTCATCTTTTATTGCATCGATCACCGGTTGTTTACACTCAACACAGCCCATTTTTGCAGCAGTACAGCCATCCACTACCCAATCACACGTTTGCTCATCAGAATAGACTTCGTGCAGTTGCCATACTGGGCATTTTTTCGGGTCGCCAGGGTCAGTTAGCTTAACTCGTGCAGGGTCGGTAGGCATGCGCTTAACCTTGGTTTCAATCTCATCAGCAGTATCACGTAGAGAAATGGTATTGCCGTAAGATTTGCTCATTTTTTGCCCATCTAAACCTGGCATTTTTGAAGCTTTAGTAAGGAGCGATTCTGGCTCTGGCAAGATAATCTTGCCCATACCTTCGATATAGCCTGAAAGCCTTTCTCGGTCACCCAAGGTAATATTTTGCTGCTCTTTTAACAGTGCCTGTGCCTTAACCAAAGCTTCTCCATCACCAGTTTCTTGGTAAGCTTTACGCAGAGATCGGTAAGATTTTGCTTGTTTCTTGCCCATCTTAGTAATGGCGGCTTCGGCTTTTTCCTCAAAATCTGCTTCACGGCCATAAGTGTAATTAAAACGTCTGGCCACTTCTCGTGTCAACTCTACATGGGCGACTTGGTCTTCGCCAACAGGTACTAACCCTGCTTTATAAATTAAGATATCAGCACTTTGCAATAATGGGTAACCCAAAAATCCATACGTGCCTAAATCCTTAGTTTTAAGTTTAAGCTGCTGATCTTTATAAGATGGCACTCGCTCTAACCAACTAAGCGGCGTTGTCATCGATAACAACAAATGCAGTTCTGCATGCTCAGG
>JABGOT010000099.1 GCA_018648985.1 Candidatus Ruthturnera sp. | reverse complement strand
ATCGGTGTGAATGCCGGCTCATTAGAAAAAGACTTGCAGAAAAAATACACCGAACCAACGCCAGAGGCGATGGTGGAATCAGCCTTTAGGCATATCGATATTTTAGACAAGCTTAATTTTGATAATTTTAAAATATCGCTTAAAGCCTCTGAAATATTCATGACCGTATTCGCTTATAAACAACTGGCTTCACAAATTGACAATCCTTTGCATTTAGGTATTACAGAGGCCGGCTCATTTAGAGCGGGTGCGGTGAAATCCTCTATTGGTTTAGGCTTGTTGTTGTCTGAAGGTATTGGTGACACCATTCGTGTGTCATTAGCATCTGATCCGGTAGATGAAGTTAAAGTGGGTTTTGATATTTTGAAATCTCTACACTTGCGTAAGAAGGGTGTTAATCTTATTGCTTGCCCATCTTGCTCACGACAAAAGTTTGATGTAATTTCAGTGGTTAATGAGCTGGAGTCACGCCTTGAAGATATTGTTGACCCAATCGATGTAGCGGTGATTGGCTGTGTGGTCAATGGCCCAGGTGAGGCAAAAGCTGTTTCTGTTGGTTTAACAGGCGGTAGCCCAAACTTACTTTATATTAATGGCCAAACACATTCTAAAATTGAAAATGCTAATTTGGTTGATGAGCTAGAAGCACAAATACGCTCACAACTTAAGAGCGTTTAGATCTTTTATAAGCTTTAACTCGGTAGATTGCCTGGATTGCCCAGTAACCAACAAAAGCACTGACAACAGAAACAACCATACAGCCTAGCAAGAAAGGCTGCCAAATAACCCCAAACACTTCCCAAACGTAATCTAGCGACATAACAAAGTCTTGTTGAACTTCAACACCTAAAATCCAAGCGCCTAATTTATAACATCCGTAATAGATCGGTGGCATGGTAATTGGGTTGGTAATCCATACTAAGGCTACCGATAAGGGTAGGTTGGCAGAAAAAATAACCGCCCCAGGCGCTGCCAATATCATCTGAAATGGCACTGGAACAAAAGCGCAAAATAAGCCGACTGCGAATGCTTTAGAAATAGAGCGCCTATTAAAGTTCCACAAACTACGATCATGCAAGTGTTTAGACAGCCAGCCTAAGTTTTTGTGATTTTTTAAATCTTCCGGGTTGGGGCTAAGTCGTTTGAGTGTTTTTTTCATGATTGAACGGCCTGGATGATGCCATCTACATCTAAACCATATAAAGTACACAATTCTTCTTGCGAGCCTTGCTCAGTAAAGTTATCTGGCAATCCTAACAAGGTGAGTGGTGTGTTGGTGTGGTGTGCATGCAATAATTCACTAACACTACTGCCAGCACCACCAGCAATCGCATTGTCTTCAATGGTGATGAGTTGTTGATGTGTTTTAGAGGTTTCTAAAATTAATTTTTCATCCAAAGGCTTTACAAAGCGCATATCAATCACGGTTGCATCTAATGCTTCCCCTGCAATCAGTGCTTGATCAAGGGTTGTGCCAAAGGCAAAGATGGCTATTTTTTGACCAATTCTGGCTGTGTTGGCTTTACCAATTTCTAGTGTGATATCAGAAGTATAATCTTTAATTAATGAGCTTCCTCGAGGGTATCGTACGCAAACCGGGCCATTAAACTGATGAGCGGTATTGAGCATTTGATACATTTCAATGGCATTACTCGGTGCCATAATCACCAAATTAGGGATACATCTCAAAAAACTTAAATCAAAACTACCTGCATGAGTCGCGCCATCAGCCCCCACCAAACCAGCACGATCAATAGCAAAGGTTACATTTAAATTTTGTAGCGCAATATCGTGAATCAGCTGGTCGTAACCTCTTTGTAAAAAAGTTGAGTAGATTGAAACCACAGGCTTTAAACCTTGAGTGGCCAAACCACCTGCAAAGGTAATCGCATGCTGTTCAGCGATACCCACATCAAAATATTGTTCAGGAAACTTAACCTCAAATTCACTCATACCTGAGCCGGTACACATGGCTGGGGTAATAGCCATTAGTTGAGAGTCGTTAGTAGCAGTATTAAGTAACCATTGGCCAAAAACAGAGCTATAGCTTGGCAATGTAGAGCTGTTACTTTGAGCAGGGGCGATACCATGGAATTTGCAAGGATCGTTTTCTGCAGTTTTCAAGCCGTAACCCTTTTTGGTAATAATGTGTAGCAGTCTTGGCATTTTCAGCTGCTTTAGATTTTGCAAGGTTTTAACCAACATGGGTAGGTCGTGACCATCAATAGGACCAAAGTAATCTACGCCCAATTCTTCAAACAAAGTACTTGGCAACACCATACCTTTAAGGTGTTCTTCTGAGCGTTTGGCAAACTCATGAATCATTGGCATTTTTTCTAAAAAACCTAGAGACTTAGATTTCATGGTGGAATAGACCTTGCCAGAAATAAGCTTGGTTAAGTATTTATTCATTGCACCGACATTTTTAGAAATACTCATGTCATTGTCATTTAAGATAATGAGTAAATCAGCGTCTGAATCTCCCGCATGATTCAGCGCTTCAAATGACATGCCGCCGGTCAGCGCACCATCACCAATAACTGCAATGGATTTGTGATCAACCTGATTAACCTTGTTACCAATAGCAATACCTAGTGCTGCACTGATTGAAGTCGATGAATGCCCAGCGCCAAATGCATCGTGTGCACTTTCGCTGCGTTTAGTAAAGCCACTTAAGCCATCTTTCTTTCTTAGTGTGGGCATTCTATCTTTTCGACCTGTTAGTATTTTGTGGGTGTAGGCTTGATGCCCCACATCAAATACAAAGCTATCATCAGGTGTGTCAAACACATAATGCATGGCGACTGTTAATTCAACTGTGCCAAGATTGGGTGCTAAGTGACCACCTGTTTTTTGAATGTTTTCAATTAGAAACGCACGTATTTCATCCACCAAGGACTGTAGTTGGTCTAAATCCAGTTGTTTGACATCTTGTGGGGATTGAATGGAGTCGAGCACTAAATAACCTTGCTATAAAAGACAGTATTATACTTGATGGGCTTTGTTAATTACCAAGAGGGCCTGCGAATTTTTTGATTTGGATCTTTTTGAATATTTTTGTTTTTAATTTTGATTTTTTCATCAAAATTTCTAGCAATAAATCCAAGTTCTGGCTTTATTTTAGGCATTGGAATCCATACTCGATAACCACTGCCTTTGGCGACATCAAGCACCTCATTAAATTCTGTCACCATTGATTCAACTTTAATATTAAAACAACCGCTTGGCAGAATCACCTCAACTGAATCACCAACGCTGAATTTATTTTTGGCTTCGATAAATGCTTTACCATCTTTATAATCTAGAATTTCACCCACTACTTGCTGTTTATTAGAGCGTGAATAATTATCAAAATAAGTTTGTAATTCTTCAGGCTGGTGGCGGCGATAAAATCCATCTGTATAGCCTCTATTAGCCAAGTTTTCAAGCACACCAAATGCTTCAGGATTGAATTCTTTTCCAGCTACCGCGTCATCAATGGCTTGACGATAAACTTGTGCAGTACGAGCAGCATAGTAGTGTGACTTGGTTCTGCCTTCAATTTTTAAAGAATCAATGCCCATGGCGGTAAGCGTGTGAACATGCTCAACAGCACGTAAATCTTTTGAATTCATGATGTAGGTGCCATGCTCATCTTCGTAAGCAGGCATTTGCTCACCTGGGCGACCCTCTTCTTCCAGTAAAACCACTTGATCAATCGGTGCTTTTATTTCTACGGCTTTAATATCGCCTTCGATGGTTTCTTCAGCCTCTTTGACATCGTATTTCCAGCGACAAGAGTTAGTACATGAGCCTTGATTCGGATCTCGGTGGTTGAAATAGCCTGATAATAAGCAGCGACCAGAATAGGCAATACATAAAGCGCCATGTACAAATACTTCTAATTCAATATCGGGACATTCTTGTCGAATTTCTTTTACTTCATCAAGGGATAGTTCTCTTGAAAGGATGATGCGACTAATGCCTGCATTTTTCCAAAATTTTACTGTGGCATAATTAATGGCGTTGGCTTGTACAGAAAGATGGATAACCTGTTCAGGGAACCTTTCTTTAACCATCATAATCAAACCGGGATCCGCCATGATTAATGCGTCAGGCTTTAGCTCAACAACTGGTTCAATGTCTTTCATATAGGTTTTAATCTTGGCATTATGCGGAATAATATTTGAAGCAACAAAAAACTTTTTGTTATTTTTGTGCGCTTCGCTAATGCCCTGTTTTAAAGTGTCAAAATCAAAAGAATTATTGCGTACTCGCAGCGAATATCTGGGTTGCCCTGCATAGACGGCATCAGCACCATAAGCATAAGCATAGTGCATGTGTTTGAGTGATCCAGCGGGGGATAGTAGTTCAGGTCTTTTCATGAGCGTTATTTTATCATTAGTCGTATGCTAAATACCCTTATGTATAATGGGACAGCTATGTTTACTAGAGAAGATATTCCAAAACTCAAACAAGACTTAAGCGTCCAAACCAATCTATTAGGTTATGACCTAATCTTAAAAACTCGCTGGGGGGTTTTTAGCCCTAGAGCGATTGATGGTGGCACTTTACTATTAATGAAATATTTGGATATTTCTGAATCTGACAAATGTCTTGACTTAGGTTGTGGTTATGGCCCAATAGGGCTAGCTGTAGCAAAGTCTTGTCCGCAGGGTGAAGTACACATGGTGGATAAAGATTTTATCGCCGTAGAATTATCAAATACTAATGCCAAACTTAATCATATTAATAATGCCGAGGCTTATTTATCTGATGCATTTTTGAGTGTCAATAAAGACAATTATTTTGATCAAATAATATCCAATGTACCTGCCAAAGTAGGGCGAGAGAAACTTAGTATTATTCTCTACGATGCTTACGATGCACTCAAACCCGGCGGAAAGATTACTTTTGTTACTATCAATGGTTTGCGTAATTTTATTAAAGATAACTTTAAATCAGTGTTTGGTAATTATAAAAAACTGAAGCAAGGGCAAAAGTACACAATTTCTCAGGCGATTAAACAATAGAATAATTGCGAAATAATTAATATAAGAGTAAGATGCTCGGTCATTCAGCATTAAACAAAGTTTAAAAAAATTAAAATAGGAGTTATACAAATGGACATAATGGAAAGAATTCAAGCACAGGTAGATAGCGCACCAATCGTGCTTTATATGAAAGGCACGCCACAATTTCCACAATGTGGATTTTCGGCTAAAGCAGCACAAACATTGGCTTCAACGGGTGTTGAGTTTGCTTATGTGAATATTTTTGAAGATCAAGAAGTAATGCAAAATTTACCAAATTTTCAAGATTGGCCAACTTTCCCACAGATTTACTTCAATGCTGAGTTAATGGGCGGTGGTGATATCATTGTTGAAATGGCCGAAATGGGCACTTTAGAAGCGGCCATGCAAGAAGCACAAGACAAGTTTAATAACAAGTAATTTGTTTTCAGCTATAAGTTACTATAAGTTATGTAGCTTATAGCCGTTATCTTTAAGCCAGCTTTTGCTGGCTTTATATTCTGGCAATATTGATTCAACCAACTGCCAAAAATCTTTCGAATGATTTTTAATTTTTGTATGCGCAAGCTCATGCACAATCACATAATCAATAATATCCATTGGCGCCCTAATGAGTAGGTAGTTTAGGTTGATATTATTAGTACCACTACAAGAGCCCCACAAAGTCTTCTGAGTCTTAAGGCGTACTTGCTGATAAGGTAGAGAGAATGTATCTGCATAGTAATCAAGTCTAGGAATAGCAATAGACTTAAAGGCAATTTTATACCACTTTAATAATTCATCTTTATTAATCTGTTCAGCAGAAAAACTAATCCCATTAAAGCTTAAATTTTTTGAAGATTGTATTGTGAAGGGATATAAACCACCCAAATATAAGAAGTTTTCACCTTCTTTATAGCTAGGTTTTTGCACATCTTTAGCTTTAATAGAATTTGATTTTTCCTTAATCCAGCTAGATTTTTCCTCAATAAACTGCTCTATTTTTTTAACCGATAACCGATTTGGCGCACGAACTATAAGCTCTGCGTTGCTATTAATTTGCAAACCCAGAGTTTTTCGTTTTGATCGAATCAGTTGGTAGTTCATGCTAATATTTAACCCGATAAAAACTCATAAAATCACTCATTCGTAAAATTTCCAAAATTTTCACCATTCCACTCCCAAGCAAGGCTTGGGAGTGGAATATAAGCTGTTTTTAAGGGTGTTTTTACTGTTTTTGGCGTTTTTTAGTGCAGACAGAGTTTGTATCAAGGCGATATTTATTTGATTTGCATTATTTCCAAAATTTTAGAAATTTAATCAACCCAGGTTCTGGCATTTTCAAACATTCTCATCCATGGGCTGCGCTCACCCCAATCTTTAGGGTGGTGTGAGTTTTGCACGGCTCTGAACACTCGCTCAGGATGCGGCATCATGATGGTAATGCGTCCAGAATCATTAGTCACACCGGCAGTTGCTAGCTCCGACCCATTTGGATTGTGAGGGTAGTTTTGCGTAATATCACCACTGTGATCAACGTATTGTAGTGCAATATTATTTGCAGAATTTCCATTAAAACTCGCCTTGCCTTCACCGTGTGCAATAGCAATTGGCATAGTTGAGCCAGCCATGCCATCTAAAAATATTGAGTTTGATTCACCAATTTTAACGCTTGAAAAGCGTGCCTCAAATTGTTCAGATAGATTGCGAGAAAAACTTGGCCAATTTTGTGCGCCAGGGATAATTTGCGTTAAATTCGAAATCATCTGACAGCCGTTACACACGCCTAATGCAAAGCTATCTTCACGGTTAAAGAAGGTCTCAAACTCATCTTTAGCGCGAGCATTATATAAAATCGAACTTGCCCAACCTCTACCGGCACCGAGTACGTCACCATACGAGAAGCCACCACAAGCCACCAAACCTTTGAATTCTGCTAACGATACCCTGCCAGAGAGAATATCACTCATGTGCACATCAATCGCATCAAATTCAGCCTTAGTGAAGGCAGCGCCCATTTCAACTTGTCCGTTAACACCTTGCTCTCTAAGGATGGCAATTTTAGGTTTAACGTTGGTTTTAATATAAGGTGCAACAATAGAGTGATTTAGATCAAAGCTTAGATCAGTTCTAATGCCATCTGTAATTTGACTAACACTGTCAAATTCTTGCTGTGCACATTCTGGGTTGTCTCTTAGTTTGGCAATTTCAAATGAAGTTGATGACCAAAGTGAATGTAATTCAGATCGAGATTGGCTATAGATAGTTTTTTCATCAGTGATGATTTCAATTGTATCTGAATCATTAATAGTTGCAATTGCATGCGTGCAAGATTCAAGCCCCGCAGCAGACAGCGCATCATTAACCGCTTGTTTATTTTTAGACTTAACCTGAATAACACAACCCAATTCTTCATTGAACAAATTTTCAATGCTAGCATCTGTTGTAATGTTTAATCCACAATGTGAGGCAAAGGCCATTTCTAATAAAGTGGTGATTACACCACCATCACTTCGATCATGATAAGCACTAATTAAGCCATCTTTATTTAGCTGATTAATGACCGTGAAGAATGATTTGAATACGGCGCTGTCATCAAGGTTTGGCGCGATATCACCCACTTGATTGTAAACTTGTGCCAAGCATGAACCACCCATTCTATTTTGACCAAAACCAAGGTCGATTAATAATAATTCAGATTCTGACTCTGTATCGAGCAGTGGGGTTTGTTGTAATCTAACATCTGGTGTTTTTGAAAAAGCGGTAACAATCAGTGATAAAGGTGAGGTGACTGATTGGTCGTTACCATTGTCATCTTGCCACGAGCTTTTCATACTCATAGAGTCTTTACCAACCGGTACCGTTAAACCTAGGTCTGGGCACAAGTCCATACCAACGGCCTTAACTGCTTCAAATAATTTAGCGTCTTCACCTTTATGACCACTGGCACTCATCCAGTTAGCACTTAGGCTAATATCGTGAATATCTTCAACATAGCCGCCCAGCATATTGGTTAACGATTCACCAATGGTCATACGTGCTGCGGCATTAGCATCACACAAAGCAAGCGGTGTGCGCTCACCCAAAGACATAATCTCGCCTTTAAAGCCAACATAATCAGAAATAGAAATGGCGCAATCAGCCACTGGAACCTGCCACGGACCTACAAATTGATCACGCGCCACCATGCCGGTAACGCTTCGATCGCCAATAGTGATTAGGAAGTTTTTACTGGCTACAGTGGGTAGTTGTAAAATTCTACTAACTGCATCACTAAGGTTGATGTTGCTGGTGTCTAATGGGTTAAGATTAATATCTTGCGTGACGGCATTAATGCTTACTTTAGGTGGATTACCTAATAAAACAGACATTGGCATATCAATGGGTGTGTCTGCAAATAGCTCATCACTAAGAACCAATTCTTGCTCTTTGGTAGATTCGCCTAATACGGCAAATGGTGCGCGTTCACGCTCACAAATGTCGTTGAATAATTCTAAGCTAGATGGAGCAATGGCAAGAACATAGCGCTCTTGTGATTCGTTACACCAAATTTCAAGTGGTGACATTTGGTTGTCGTCATTAGGAATGTTGCGCAGCTCAAACCGACCACCACGTCCAGAGTCGTTAACCAATTCTGGAAGGCCGTTTGATAAGCCACCAGCGCCAATATCATGAATTGAGATAATAGGATTATCATCACCTAGGTTGGCACATCGGTCAATCACCTCTTGGGCACGTCGCTCCATCTCAGGGTTGGCACGTTGAACTGAGGCAAAGTCTAAATCTTCACTTTGTTCACCACTCTTAATGGATGATGCAGCACCACCACCTAGGCCGATCAGCATAGCCGGGCCACCGAGGACAATAATCTTACTACCAATAGGAATCTCACCTTTTATAATGTGCTGCTCTTGAATGTGCCCAAGGCCACCAGCAAGCATAATTGGCTTATGATAGCCACGTACATCACCATTAGGCGTTTGCTGCTCATAGCTTCTAAAGTAGCCTAAGGTATTTGGACGACCAAATTCATTGTTAAAGGCGGCGGCACCAATAGGGCCTTCCAGCATAATATCAAGTGCCGATACAATTTGAGAAGGTTTGCCGTGCTCAACTTCCCAAGGCTGTTCAGCATCTTTAATTTTAAGGTTTGACACGCTGAAACCACACAAGCCAACTTTAGGTTTTGAACCTTGGCCTGTTGCGCCTTCATCACGAATCTCACCACCTGATCCAGTTGCTGCACCTGGATGCGGTGCAATAGCGGTAGGGTGGTTGTGAGTTTCTACTTTCATTAAAATGGCGCGGTGTTCATTTGAGCTGACATATTTGCCATCTTGGTCGGCATAAAAACGCTCACCATCATAGCCTGCCATAACGGCAGAGTTGTCTGAATAAACACTTAAAAGCCCTTCAGGGTGTTTGTGATAAGTATTGCGAATCATCGCGAATAAACTCTTGGCTTGCTCGGTATTATCAATGGTCCAATCGGCATTAAAAATCTTGTGGCGACAATGCTCAGAATTGGCTTGCGCAAACATCATTAGTTCAATGTCAGTTGGGTTGCGTTCTAACTGAGTAAAACTATCAACTAAATAATCAATTTCACCAACACTAAGTGCCAAGCCTAATTCGGTGTTTGTACGTTCTAGGGCTGATTTTCCTTGTGCAAGAATATCGACACTGGTGAAGGGTTGCGGCTCGAAATTATCAAAAATACTGTGAGCATCACTCATTGACTCCAAAACTGATTCAGTCATCTTGTCCATGATAATAGCCAAAACTTCTGATTTTTGATTAATGGTATCGTTAAAGTGATAAGCAGTTGCACGCTCGATACGGTTAATTTTATTGATATCACACAAATGCATAATATCAGTCGCCTTAGATGACCAAGGGGAGATCGTGCCCAATCTAGGGATAATAACAATGCTTGATTTCGCATTATCAACAGATAAATTGGGTGAATAAGAAAGCAAGTGATCTAAATGATCACTCTCTTTACTTGTTAGTGCTTCATCGAGGTTAGATAAATGAATAAATTCAGCACCCAATAGCTTTAGCCCAGATTGTGCTTGCGCTATTTTTACTTGTAGAGCTTTGGTTTTAAACGCACCAAGTGCGCTAATGCCTTGGTGAATATGGATCATAATTGCGCCATTACCTCATCTGAAATATCGGCATTGTGATAAACCTCTTGAGTGTCGTCTAAGTCTTCTAGGCGGTCAATCAGTTTCATGAATTTTTCTGCATCGCCTAAGTTAAGCTCAACACGATTGGCTGGCTCCATGGTTACTTCAGCATGACTCGCCTCAAGCCCTACATCAGATAACGCATCTTTCACCGTAAAGAAATCTTCAGGTGTTGTAATTACATCAATTGAACCATCGTCATTGCTAATTACATCTTCTGCGCCTGCATCTAGTGCGGCTTCCATAATTTGATCTTCATCACCTGAGGCGAAGCTGATAAAACCTTGCTTGTTGAATAAATAAGCCACTGAACCGTCTGTGCCCAAGTTGCCACCATGCTTAGTAAACGCATGGCGCACATCAGCCACAGTTCGGTTACGATTATCTGTTAAGGTATCAACCATGATAGCTGTACCACCTAAACCATAGCCTTCGTAACGCACTTCATCGTAGTTTTCACCTTCTAAATCACCACTACCACGCTTAACCGCGTTTTCGATGGTATCTCGTTTCATGTTAGCGGCTAAGGCTTTGTCAATCACCATACGCAACCCTGGGTTGTTTTCAATAACACCACCACCAGCTTTAGCAGCAATGACAATTTCTTTAATTAATTTGGTAAATACCTTGCCACGCTTGGCATCTTGCGCACCTTTTCGGTGTTGAATGTTGTGCCATTTAGAATGTCCTGCCATGTTCGATGTCTCCGGGAATATGAGTAATTGAGATTTTACCTTTTATGCAGTAAAGTCGAGTAATTTTTGTATAGATTGTTGTGCTTTTTTAGCAATACTGGATTCAATTAATATTTCATTTTTACCAGTTATTAAAACATCAAGACAGTTGTCTAAAGTATTCATTGCCATCCACTCACAATGGGCGCAAGATTCACAGTCTGCACCTGCCCCCATGGTAGGGGCTTCAATCAGTTTTTTTTGTGGCGCGACTTCGTGCATTTTGTGAAAAATACCATTGTCAGTGGCAATGATAAAAGTAGATTCTTCTCTATCTTTTACAGCGTTAATGAGTGCAGTGGTAGAGCCTACTACATCGGCTAAATCAACCACTGATTGTGGTGATTCTGGGTGTACTAATACAGCCGCTTTGGGGTGTTTGATTTTTAAAGCTTGTAAGGCATCTGCTTTAAAACGCTCATGCACCACGCAAGAACCTTGCCAAAGCAGCATATCAGCACCCGTTCGTGTTTGCACATAGTTGCCTAGGTGTTTGTCAGGCGCCCAAAGAATTTTTTCACCTTTCTCATGCAAATGTTTAGCGACTGTTAAAGCGCTACCTGAAGTTACCACCCAGTCTGCTCGCGCCTTTACCTCGGCACTGGTGTTGGCATAAACCACTACTTTTCGATCGGGATGCTGATCGCAAAAATCAGAAAATTCTTGAACAGGACAGTCTTCATCTAAAGAGCAGGTAGCGGCTTCATCAAGTACTAGAACGGTTTTTTCAGGAGAGAGTATCTTAGCTGTCTCACCCATAAACTTAACGCCAGCAACAATGACAGTGTCTGCATCGCAGTTTTGACCAAAGCGTGCCATCTCCAATGAGTCAGAAACAAAACCACCACTTTCTTCTGCTAGGGTTTGTAAATCACCATTAACATAATAATGCGCAACCAATACAGCGTTGCGAGCCTTGAGTTCGGCTTTTATTTGATCTTGAATTGACACGTTAGTTGTTTATTGTTTAGTCTTTTTCTGGCAGACTTACTTTAACGCTAAGCTCTCTGAGTACTTTTCTTGGTACGCCAGCAGGCGCATCGGTTAATAAACAAGCAGCAGTTTGAGTTTTAGGGAAGGCGATCACTTCACGAATTGAGTCTGCACCCGTCATAATCATCACTAAACGATCAAGACCAAATGCCATGCCACCATGAGGAGGGCAGCCATATTCAAGTGCATCGAGTAAGAAGCCAAATTTGTCCTTGGCTTCATCATCAGAAATGCCTAAAAGCTTTAATACGGTTTGCTGCATTTCAACCTGGTGAATACGAATAGAACCACCACCTACCTCAGAGCCGTTAATCACTAAGTCATAAGCACGAGAAAGTGCTGTAGCAGCAGTATCTTCTAAGGTTTTAGCGTCAACACTTGGTGCGGTAAACGGATGGTGAATAGCGCTTAAAGAGCCATCATCATTAGCATCAAACATTGGGAAATCTACCACCCAAATTGGCGCCCATTCCTTATCAAATAGATCTAGATCTTTAGCCAACTGTTCGCGTAAGTTGCCTAGCGCTTCATTTACAATTTTTGTTTTATCAGCACCGAAGAAAATAATATCACCCGTTTGTGCGTCTGTCATTTCAATTGCTTTTTTGGTTACATCATCACCTAAGAATTTTAAAATTGGTGAAGCGGGGCCGTCTTCATTTAGCTTAATGTAAGCCAAACCTTTGGCGCCATAAATGCTGACGTATTTGGTGTACTTGTCGATTTGCTTACGACTAATAGTCGCGCCACCAGGCACGCGTAGTGCAGCAACTCGAGAGCCATCATTACTAGCAGGGCCTGAAAATACCTTAAAGTCAACGCCTTGCATTAGCTCATCCATATCGGTAATTTGCATTGGAATACGCATATCAGGGCGATCAACACCATATAAGTGCATAGCATCTGCATAAGTGATGGTTGGGAATTTATCACCTAAATCAACATCAATCGCAGACTTAAACATGCCACGTGTCATTTCTTCCATCATTGCCATGATTTCATCTTCATTCATAAATGAGGTTTCAACATCAAGTTGGGTGAATTCTGGCTGACGATCGGCACGCAAATCCTCATCTCTAAAACATTTAACAATTTGATAATAGCGCTCAAAACCCGACATCATTAACAATTGTTTAAATAACTGCGGTGATTGTGGTAGGGCAAAAAATTCACCCGGGTGAGTGCGTGAAGGCACTAAATAATCACGTGCACCTTCAGGTGTGGCTTTGGTTAAAAAAGGCGTTTCAATATCTAAGAAATCGTTTTCATCCATAAATTCACGCATGAAGTGAGTAACTTTAGAACGCAAGCGCAAGCGCTGTTGCATTTCATTGCGTCGTAAATCTAGGTAACGATACTTAAGACGTACCTCTTCTGAAGTATCGGTTGAATCAATTTGAAATGGAATAGGCTTTGAAGCGTTGAGAATCTCAATACGATCAGCAACAATTTCAATTTCACCAGTGGCTAATTTTGGGTTAACCAAGCCTTCGCCTCTGGCAATAACTTGGCCAGTAATTTTTAAGACAAACTCATTTCGAATAGATTCAGCCAGTTCAAAATCAGCATTGTCAGGGTTGATAACCACTTGTGCAATACCGCGCTTATCACGCATATCTAAAAAGATCACACCGCCATGATCGCGACGACGATTCACCCAGCCGCAAATTTCAACCGTTTGATCGATATTGCCCTTACTTAATTCACCACAATAATTTGTTCTCATTTTTGATCCTATTTTGTTTAATTTGGTGCAACGACACCAGTAGAAATAATCAGTTTAAATGCTTCATCAACACTCATATCTAGCTCAATGACATCATCTTTTGGCAACATGATAAAAAAACCAGAAGTTGGGTTGGGTGTGGTTGGTACGTAAATATTGATAATTTCTTCACCAATTTTTTTCTCAACTTCACCATGATAATTACCTGTCTGAAAGGCGATAGTCCACATGCCTTTTCGTGGGTATTCAACCAGTACTGCTTTTTTAAAACTCTCACCAGATGGGCTTAGAACTGTATCTGAAAGCTGTTTTAAGGCATTATAGACCCCCCTAAAACCTGGGATTTTATTGAGTAATCTATCCCAAAGTTCTAATATTTTTCGGCCGATAAAATTATTAACCAATACACCAGTAATAAGCATAATTAGGATTACCCAAACAATGCCAGAACCAGGAATAACACTCTCTAGATTGAATAATGCCTCAGGTAAGTATTCAGGTGGCACGATGTCATTAACCAATTCTAAAAAGAACTTAATAACAACAATACTTAACCCTAATGGAATCCAAAAAAGTAAGCCGGAAATAAAATAGTTTCTTAGGTTTTTCAACGCTTAGTCACTTAATAACAAAAGCATTATTTTAGCATAAGAGTGGACAGAGCTAGATATCCTCTTCATCTCTTAGAGTAAGGATTTCATAGCCATCTTTAGTGACTAAAATCGTATGCTCCCATTGCGCAGAAAGTGAGCGATCTTTGGTGGTGACCGTCCAACCATCAACTTTAGAAGTAGCCACTTCAAACCCACCTAGATTAACCATAGGCTCAATAGTGAAGGTCATGCCCGCTTCCAAAACCGGGCTTTTATCAACAGCGCCATCGTCGTAATGAATCACTTGTGGCTCGGTATGAAACTCTAAGCCAATGCCATGACCACAGTAATCACGCACCACAGAGCAGTTATTTTGAGTCGTGTGTGCGCCAATAGCCTTGCCAATCTCACCTAAGTGAGCGCCAGGCTTAACTTTTTTGATGCCAATGTATAAACATTCTTGTGCAATTCTGCAAATACGTTGTGCCTTAACACTTGACTTGCCAATGATAAACATCTTTGAGGTGTCGCCGTGGTAGCCGTCCTTAATCACAGTGATATCGATATTAACAATATCGCCTTTTTTTAGTTTTTTATCAGTAGGAATACCGTGGCACACCACGTTGTTAACACTGGTGCAAATAGATTTTGGAAAGCCATGATAGTTGAGTGGCGCTGGAATAGCATCTTGCACATTGACAATATAATCATGACAGGCCTTGTCTAACTCATCAGTGGTAATGCCAGCCTTAACTTGTGGCGTGATCATGTCAAGCACATCAGCAGCCAAGCGGCCAGCCACACGCATTTTTGCTATTTCATCCCTAGATTTTATTGCGATTGCCATGAGTTAAGATTACCCCATTGCGCGCTTTTCTAATGCGGCAATTCTATCTTCAATCGGTGGGTGCGATGAAAACCATGAAGCAAAACCTTTCTTGTCATCAATGCCAAATGCTGCCATTTGCTCAGGCAACGCTTCTGGCTCTACTTGGCCTAAGCGCTTGAGCGCATTAATCATGTTTTGATGGCCGGCTAAATCTGCACCACCCGTATCAGCGACAAATTCACGCTTGCGAGATACATACATAACAATAGTAGATGCTAAGATTGATAAAATTATTTGTGCAAATAAGGTAGTTACAAAGTAACCAATACCATGACCTCGATTGTTTTTTAAGATAACACGGTCAACAACATGTCCAATCACCCGTGAGAAGAAAATCACAAACGTATTTACCACGCCTTGTATGAGTGTTAAAGTCACCATATCGCCGTTGGCTACATGACTCATTTCATGCCCAACAACAGCTTCGATTTCACCTTGATTCATTGAGTCTAACAAGCCTTGAGATACAGCGACTAAGGCTTTATTTTTGCTAGCACCGGTGGCAAATGCATTCATTGAAGCTGATGGGAATATCGCCACCTCTGGCATTTTAATACCGACAATTTTTGCTTGTTTTTCAACTGTTTCAATTAGCCATTTCTCTAGATTACTGCTTGGTGATTCGATAACAATTGCACCCGTCATGCGTTTCGCCATCCATTTTGAAACTAAGAGTGAAATAAAAGCACCGCCAAAGCCAAAAACAGCAGAGAAAATAAGCAGCGCCTGTAAGTCAAGATCAGAGCCGTTGTCTTTTAAAATACCTTCAACACCAAGCAGGCTTAGCGTAATACTTAGTAAAACAATAATGGCAATATTAGTCAGTAAAAATAAAAATATTCGCTTCATGGTTATTTACGTTTATTAATCAATGATTAGTAGATAGGGACATTATCAACTAGATTCAAGTCTATTGGGTTACAATGAATACAATGATTAAAGTTTTTTTACTATTGGTTTTACTATTTTCTGGCTGTGAAGATCAGAAGGGTAGTCAAAATGAAGTTGTTAAAGATGCTAACACATCAACTGTGCAAAAGCACAAACACCCACTTAAGGATGATGAGCCCGCCATTTGTGAAAATCTAAGCGTTGCTGAGTGCTTGACTATTATTATTCCTGCAATTTGGGATCGTGAAGTCGAAAGAGACTGCTCTTAAAGCCTTATTTTCATTTTATCGTCTAATTCAATTTGAATAAACTGCTGATCAATAGGGCAGTTAAACTCAAGTTGAATCGCTTGTAGTTGTAAATCTTCTGGGTGATTTTTGACTGCATTGCCATGTAATCTGTCACCAATAATGGGGTAGCCAATATGACTTAGATGTTTTCTAATTTGGTGTTTTCTACCAGTTTCGATATTAACTTTTAACAATGACTTATTGTCTAAAGTTTTTAACAAAGTCGCATGGCTAATTGCGTTTTTCCCATCAATATTTTCATCGATTGTTAGTGTTTTATTACTAAACCCACCCTCAACAATAGCCAAGTAAGTTTTGTTAATTTTTCGATCGGCAAAAATCTTTGATAAATCTTTTGCAGCGTGCTTAGTATGTGCAACCATCATAATACCGCTAGTGGCACGATCAAGTCGATGCACTAATAAAGTAGGGCGATCGAGTGATTTTTCTACCAATCGTGTCAGTGCGCAGTGGTCCCCCCATTTTGATCCTTGGGCGAATACACCGGCTGGTTTAAACCAAATACTGTAATCCTTTTTATCGAGTAATAGCTCAGGTTCTCTAGGAATAGAAGATAAGATTTTTTCATTAAAGTAGATAAAAACTTCATCTCCCACCTTAAGTGGTTTTTTCACACGACGAACTCGATTAGTTTTCTTGCCGCTTTTTAACCAGACACAGCCTTTGTCTAGGGCTGATTTAAGTACTTGCTTAGAAAGTGAAATGGCATCAGCCAATACATTAATCAATAAAGATTGATCGGTTTGATTGATAATTTTTTGTTCAATGATGCGCTGCATAAAGGTTATTTTAAATTTAAAATAGCACCTATGAACACAATACGACGTTTTTTATTTAAAGATCTTGATATACGGGGGCAACACTTGTCTATTGATACTGCTTGGCAATCAATGATTCAAGATCGTGGTTATTCTAAGCAAGTTAGAAAGTTGTTTGGCGAATTGAGCGCCTTGGCAATAATATTAGCGAGTGGCATAAAGCACAAGGGTAAGTTAACCATGCAAATGCAAGGTGATAGCGTTGTAAGCTTGTTATTAGTTGAAGTTACACATGATTTGAAAATACGAGGCATGGTAAGATCTGAAGGCGCTATTAAGGATAGTGATAATCTAGATGCAATATTAGGTGAAGGGCAGATGGTGGTTACTTTATATAACGCACAAACTGATTCTAATTTTCAATCGCTTGTCCCTAGAAATCCATTGGGTTTAATACCAACGTTTGAGGATTATTTCTCACAATCAGAGCAACTAGACTCCAAGCTTTGGGTGTCATCAACTAAGGATAGTTTATCCGCCATGTTGATTCAAAAAATGCCAGAAACTAAAAGCACTGACGGAGAAGGGTGGAATAGAATAACGGCACTTGCAAGTACAACAACCAATGAAGAGTTATCTGGTTTAGATGCAGAGCAATTATTACATCGACTTTTTCATGAAGAGACCGTTGAGTTGTTTAAAGACAACAATATTAATTATGAGTGTCATCAAGATCATCAGCGATTTGAAAAAATCATTTTTGATTTGGGAGAGCAAGATGCACGCAATCTACTTAAAGAGCGTGGTGAAATCTCTATTCATAATGAAATTTGTAATGAGCACTTGTTTTTTGATGAACAAGATTTAGATCGAATTTTTTCAAAGTAAGTGTACGAAAAATGCACCTATCTGGCTAATTTGATGGTTATGAAATAAAGAAAAAGGCCCGTAAGGCCTTTAGTAATATGGGGCGAGAAACGGGTCTTGAACCCGCGACAACCGGAA
>JABGOT010000091.1 GCA_018648985.1 Candidatus Ruthturnera sp. | reverse complement strand
TTTCTAACGTCTTGTGTGGTTGATTTTGCATAATCAGTACTAGAAGTGTAATCTTCTTTATTCTTATGCTTGCTGATACGGCCTAACTCACCACCAACAGTCCAATCCCAATCGGCGTAACTTGATTTATCGCCATCCATCTCGATTTGTTTAATGGTGAGATTGATCTGTTCTTTTTCAAAAAATATATTGTTAACCAATAACGATTGAACAAACTCAGACTCACTTAACGCATGAACCGATGTAGAAACCAAAAACAGTATTAAAAACTTAACTGTACGATTGCGCATTAAAAATTTTGCAAAAAAGTTCGGCAGTTTTTTGTGTGTCGTACAAGGCTGAATGCGCACTGGCATCATCCCACTCAATGTTAGCAACACGTATAGCTTTAGCCAGTACCGTTTCACCATAATAAAGCGCTGAAAGACTCACCGTATCAATGGTTGAAAACTGGTGAAATGGGCTTTTTAGTTTTGATCGATTACTCGCTGCATACAAAAAGCCTAAATCAAAAAATGCATTATGTCCCACCAAAATTGAGCGTGTACATTCTTCCGCTTTCATTTCAGCTCTAACAGCTTTAAAAATATCGCCTAAAGCCTCTTTTTCACTCACGGCTAAGCGCAGAGGATTATCAACATCAATACCGTTAAACTTTAGCGCACTCGGATCAAGATTAGCACCCTTAAAAGGTTCAACATGAAAATGCACAGGTTCTTTTGGGTAATAAACACCTTGCTCGTCAATACCAACCACAATGGCACAGATCTCAAGCATAGCATCAGTTTCGTCATTAAACCCGCCAGTTTCGATATCAATAACAACGGGCAAGTAGCCACGAATACGCTCGTTAATTTTCATTCTACGTCCTTAAAGAATATTGAAGAATTTCGCTGATGATTAAACAAGGCTTGGCGTTTTTTTGGTAATTCGCTAATTTGCATTTGAACAAAACCTTGGTTTAAAAACCACTGCGCATTGTGCTTAGACAATGCAAAAATTTTGGAAAAATTGGAAACGCGTGCTTTTTGCATGATTTCATCCAGTAATTTAGCTGAAAAACCTTGGTTTTGCACCTCTTTTGACACTGCTAAGGCATAAATCTCACCCATATCACCCTCTTTACAGTCTTTTAAGCCCGCACAAGCCACCAAATTATCAAAATTTCGCAAAAAAACGAAATCATCAATATTGCTATTAATTTGCTCGAAAGTTCTAGGCAAAATCTTACCTTCCTCCACGAAAGGCTCAATTAAATCTAATATTTGCTGCGCTGTATCCAATTCAAACTAAATAGCTTTGAGAAAAACCTTATTTTAGTCTAAAATTTGGTCTTTTTAGTAAACGAAATAGATTATGTCTAATACAAGAAAATACTCCTCTCAAGTAGTTGATGGTTACGAGCGCGCACCCTCTCGTGCTATGCTTTACCCAGTTGGATTTGAAAAAGAAGATTTCAATAAACCTCAAGTCGGTATTGCTAGTACTTGGTCAATGGTTACACCTTGTAATATGCATATCAATAAACTTGCTGACGAAGCTGAAAAAGGGGTTAATTCTGCTGGTGGTAAAGGCGTTATCTTTAATACAATTACCATCTCTGATGGCATCTCTATGGGCTCTGAAGGCATGAAATACTCTTTGGTTTCTCGTGAGGTGATCGCTGATTCAATTGAAACCGTTGTTGGCTGTCAAGGTTTTGACGGCGTGGTTGCTATTGGTGGTTGTGACAAGAATATGCCAGGTTGTATTATTGGTTTGTCACGATTAAACCGCCCCGGTATTTTTGTTTACGGTGGCACGATCCAGCCCGGCAAAGGCCATACTGATGTGGTTAGTGTGTTTGAAGCCGTTGGAAAATACGCCAACAATGCAATTGATGCAATTGAGTTAGAAAATATTGAAAAAACAGCGATTCCTGGCCCAGGTTCTTGTGGTGGTATGTACACTGCTAATACCATGGCTTCAGCGATCGAAGCGCTTGGCATGAGTTTACCAAATTCATCAGCGCAAGATGCAATCTCAGCGGATAAAAATAACGATTGTGTACGTGCCGGCGAGGCAGTGCTTAACTTATTAGAAAAAGACATTAAGCCAAACGATATCATGACTATGAAAGCATTCGAGAATGCGATTACGGTTATTATTACTCTAGGTGGCTCTACCAATGCGGTACTACACCTAATTGCTATGGCTAATGCTGCTGGTGTTGATTTAAACATTGATGACTTTACGCGTATTGGTGCTAACGTACCGGTGATTGCCGACCTTAAGCCGTCAGGTAAATACTTAATGAGTGAGCTAATTGAAATTGGCGGCACCCTACCACTGATGAAGATGTTGCTCGATGCTGGCATGCTGCATGGTGATTGTATGACCGTGACTGGTCAAACCATGGCTGAAAACTTAAAAGATGTTAAGCCGTATGCCGACTCTCAAGATATTATTAAAGCCTTAGATAATCCAATTAAGAAAGATTCACACCTTAGAATCTTACGAGGTAACTTAGCTTCCGAAGGTGCTGTGGCTAAGATTACGGGTAAAGAAGGTTTAAGCTTTAAAGGTGTAGCCAAATGCTACGGCCGTGAAGAAGAAGCGCTTGCTGCCGTACTGAATGATGAAATTAAAGCTGGTGATGTCATCGTGATCCGTTACGAAGGCCCTGCCGGTGGCCCTGGCATGCGTGAGATGCTGGCACCGACTTCAGCCGTAATGGGTAAAGGTCTTGGTGGTGAAGT